>NZ_JBHWCL010000040.1:0-60442 GCF_042735125.1 Kitasatospora sp. NPDC059599
CGGCGGGGGTGACGGCGGTGTCGAGGAGGTGCCGGGCGGTGAGGGCGAGTCGCATGGTGGGGGCCTCCGTTCAGACGGCGTGGGCGGCGGGCGCGGTCGTGGGGGTGGGCCTGGGAGTGGGGGCGATCAGGGCCCAGACGAACTTGCCGATCCCGCCCGAGCGGGGGCAGCAGCCCCAGCGTTCGGCCAGCGCGTTGACGAGGAACAGTCCCCGTCCGCACTCCTCGTCGGGGCGGACGGACCGGACGGAGGGGCGGCCGGTGCCAGCGTCGTGGACTTCGAGGCGGAGGCGGTCGCGGATGACGGCGAAGCGGACCTCGATCAGGCGGTCGGCGGGCGCGTCGGAGTGCTGGACGGCGTTGGCGAAGAGTTCGCCGAGGAGGAGTTCGGCGGTGTCGGCGTAGCGCTCGCCGGAGGGGAGGCCGGCCAGGTAGGCCCGGAGGACGAGACGGGCCAACGACGTGGAGGCGGTGCGGGAGTCCAGCCGGGCGGCGAACGTGCGGGGGCGGCGGGAAGCAGGCATGGCGAAGTACCTCGGGGCGGAAGGGGGCGTACGAAGGGAGCGCGAGGTGACGCTGTGCAAGCAAAAGATCGCGTTCCGGTATCAATGATCGGCTCCCGAAGGTACGGTGATGGCCGAAATCAGGTACCAGGCACACGCGGTACGTCAGGGGGTCTGGCATGGCACACCGGCGACTCAAGAGCGATGTGACGGCCAGTTCGGCAAGGATCTTCGGCGAAGAGCTGCGGTTCTACCGGGAGCTGGCCGGCTACACGCAGGAACAGTTGGCGAAGCTCCTGCACTGCACTCGGCCGAACATCACACGGTACGAGTCAGGCCAAAGGCGCATGCCGCCAGAGCTGGTCGTAAAGGTTGACAGCCTGCTCAATGCAGGTGGGGCGCTGAAGCGACTTTGGGATCGGGTCGACTGGAACGCCGAGGTCGAGCATCCGGACTGGTTCCAGAGCCATGTCGACATGGAATCCGAGGCCAGGGCCGCCAGGATCTTCCAGCTTGCCGTCATACATGGACTGTTGCAGTGTCGCGATTACGCGGAGGCCGTGTTCGCAGTCAGCGATGCAGCCGGAAAGCCCGAGGTGATCGAGGAACGGACGGCGGCTCGACTGGCAAGGCAGAAAAGGTTCCTGGATCCGGACGGGCCACTCTTGCTGGTGATTCTCGACGAGAGCGCCATCCGGACCGTCTTCGGCGGTCCTGGTGTCATGAGACGTCAAATGCAGCACCTGCTAGCTGTCGCAAAGCTCCCGAACGTGATCATTCAGGTCGCGCCGTTCGGATGCCGCCAGGCCATCATCGACAAGTCCATGGTCATGCTGGAGATGCCTGACGGTCGGACCTGGGTGTATTCCGAGAGCCTCGATCGCGGGCATGCCAGTGATGATCCGGCAACCGTTGCAGCACATCGCCGCAGCTATGATCTGGCCCACGGGGCGGCGCTTCCAGTAGCCGACTCGCTCGCGCTGATCGCTGATGCGCTGAAAGGGTTCATGGATGATGAGGATCGAGCTCGACGCGACCGCCTGGCGGAAGAGCAGCTACAGCGGCGGCAACGGGGGCGACTGCATCGAGGTGGCCCCCGGATTCCCCGGCCTCGTCCCCGTACGTGACTCCAAGGACCCCCACGGGCCGACCCTCACCTTCCCGACCTCCGCCTGGAGTTCCTTCATCACCGCAGTCCAGGACGGCGAGTTCCCCGTCGAGGGCTGACCCCTTTGCGGCCTTACCGCGGGACGGACGGGCTGCCGATCCGCAGTAGGTTTCCGCTGCGGTCGACCAGCCCGAACTCGCGCATCCGGTAGTCGGTGTCAACGGGTGGCGTCAGGCGGCTGCCGGTGGCCGGGTCGGCGGGCACGCCGAGCCGCTGCCACGCGCGGTGCAGCGCGTCCGCGTCCCGGACCTGCAGGTAGCAACTGCCGGCCGTGGTCAGTGGGTCCACTCGGGGGTCGTGGCGGAAGTGCAGCTCGACCGTGCCCCGGACGAGGATCAGGTAGCCGTCCTCCCCGTCCCAGCGCCCGCATCGATCTGGCCCTCGCGCACGCCCAACTCGGCGATCCCGACGGTGTCGTCGTTATCGGCAACTTGGCGCTGGATTCCGACCGAGTCGTCGACTCCGTCCGCAACCGCGCCACCGACCTCACGGGCTATCTTTCCCGACGCTTCCCGCGTCACGGCAGCGTGAGCGAACTGCGAGAGCGCTTGGCCACCCTGTCCTCACCGATCTCGACATAGAAGCGGAACACCATCAGATGCCGGAACAGGACCGCGTCATCCAGATCCGTCGGCCCTACTTCGACCTGATCGCCGGCGGATCCAAGACGATCGAGGTGCGCGTCGGCTATCCCAGCATGCGCAGGATCCACCCCGGACAGAGGCTCGTCTTCGCATCCGGGGACGCCCGCTGCCGCACCCTGGTCACCAGGGTCGCGGAATATCCGACCTTCGATGCGCTGCTCGACTCCGAGTCCATGGAAGCCATCGGATCCCAGGGGATGAGCCGGGGCGAACTCCTGGCCGCTTGCCGTGAGATCTACCCGCCCGAGAAGGAGAAGCTCGGTGTCCTCGCGATTCACGTACAGCTCACCCCGTAGTCGGTGGAGGCTGTCCGGCCGAAGGTAATGGCGCGGCAGCTGGAGCACCTGCTACGCGTTGCTCAGCGCGGAAACCTTGTGACGGGCTGCCGATCCGCAGTAGGTTTCCGCTGCGGTCGACCAGTGCGAACTCGCGCATCCGGTAGTCGGTGTCAACGGGTGGCGTCAGGCGGCTGCCGGTGGCCGGGTCGGCGGGCACGCCGAGCCGCTGCCACGCGCGGTGCAGCGCGTCCGCGTCCCGGACCTGCAGGTAGCAACTGCCGGCCGTGGTCAGTGGGTCCACTCGGGGGTCGTGGCGGAAGTGCAGCTCGACCGTGCCCCGGAGGAGGATCAGGTAGCCGTCCTCCCCGTCCCAGCGCCCCCGCGGCTCGAACCCCAGGCGGGCGTAGAACTCCAGGGTCTCGTCCAGGTTCCTGCTCGGCAGGACCGGCACCGCGTACTCGTCCATGGCGCCACCGTAGGACACGCCGCTGACGCCCACCCACGCGCCGGATCCGCCCGAGGACGGGGCGTGGTCCCGGAGCCGGTCATCGGCACGGGCGCGGCCGCCGGGGGGGGTCGTCCCCGCCGGCGGCCGTGTGGTGGGCCGCTCGGCCGTTCAGCACTGGGGGCGGCGGCCGTGGTTGGCCCCGCGCCTGGCCCTGGCCTTCTTCTTGCGGCGGCGCTTCGACGACATGGCCACTCCTCTCGCAACCGGGACACCCCTGGTCTTCCACCGTTCCACACCCGGCCTGTCCCGGCCCGTCGAGCGGGCGCGGGCCGGGGACGGTGGCCTGGGAGCCGCGCCGGTCGCTCAGGCGCGGCGGTCCAGGGCGGCGCGCCAGGCGGGGCTGTCGACGTAGTGGTTGTTGAAGCGCTCGGAGGAGGCGGCGATGGCCGCGGGCGGGGTCTCGCCGCGCATGACGCTGCCCAGCAGGCGCAGGTAGTCGAAGCGGTCCATGCCGGGGGTGAAGATGCACAGCACGTCGGCTTCGGCGCCGGGCGCGGCGGCGAAGGCGTGCGGGGTGTGCGGGGGGACGGCGAGGAAGTCGCCGGCGCCGAGGACGGTGACCTCGTCGCCGACGAGGACCTCCAGGGAGCCGCTGATCACGAAGAACAGTTCCCAGGCCTTGGTGTGGAAGTGCGAGGGGGCTCCGGCGGCGCCTTCGGAGAAGGTGGAGCGGTAGACGGTGAAGCCGCCCTGGCCGGGGTCCGTCTCGGCGAGCAGGGTCATGGTGGCGCTCGGGTCGGCGCAGGTCTCGGCTTCGGCGCTGCGGGTCAGGACGGGGGCCTGCGGGGCGGCGGTGGCGGCGGTGGCAGCGGTGGCGGTGGCGGTGGCGGTGTTCTTCGTCGTCGTCATGTGATCAATCTACGGCCGAATAGACCCATGATCATGTGGCAATCATCAACAGTTTTCGTGGGTCAATTCTCCCCGGCTCCCACCCCTCCCCCGATATGGCGAAGGAGGCCCCGACCGTGGTCGGAGGCCTCCTTCGAGGGGTCGGCGGCGGTCAGTCGGGGAGGTTCCCGTTGCCGCCCAGGTTGGCCACCATGCGGCGCAGCACGTTGATGGTGGTGACGAAGTCCTCGGGGTCGACGCCCTCGTGGGTGCGTTCGTGGACGCGCAGGTTGCGTTCACGGGCCCGCAGGCGTCCGGCCTCGCCGTCCTCGGTGAGGGTGAGGGCGCCGTCGGCGTCCTCGACGAGCCAGCCGCGGGCGATCAGGTCGTCGAAGACGGCGCCGAAGTCGGTGTCCTGGTCGTCGTAGGGGGTGAGCCGTTCGACCAGGGTGGTGCGGTTCCAGCCGCCCGGTTCGCCGGCGGCGTGGTTGAGCGTCCACCAGTGCGGCTGGGTGAGGCCTTCCACCGCCAGCTGTTCGCGCAGGCCTCCCACCACGAGGCGGCCGGCCAGTCCGGCCCACGCCCCGATGGGCTGGGTGGCGATGACCTCCGGCGCGTACGTCTTGATCGTCACGTCCCGTACTCCTTCGCATCGTTCGCTGACTGATCATCAGGATGCGATCGACGGTAGGACCTCAAGTCGCCTTGAGGTCAAGCCGCCTTGAGATCCGGATGTGTTCAGGCGGCGGCCCGGTCGTAGGCGCGCAGGGTGAGGAGGGCGGCGAGGGTGACGCCGGGGCGGGCCTCGACCTCGGTGGTGGGTGACCAGCGGGCCCAGCGGATCGGCCAGCCGCCGTCCTCCTGCTGCTGGGCGGCCAGGTGGGCCAGGCCGCGGTGCAGCTCGCGGTCGGTGAACCAGGGCCGGGCCGGGCTGTCCGGGGTGGGCGCGTAGTCGTGCGGGAGGTGGTGCTCGCCGGGGGCGTAGCCGGCGGCGAGGCGGGCCCGGTCGGGGTGGTCGGGGTCGAGCAGGACGATCCGCTGGTCGCGTACCAGGTCGCCGAGGCGGCGGGCCTGCCGGCGGGCCCAGTCGCGGTCGGGGGCGGCGGCGAGGAAGGCGACGGCGGCGCCGGCCTCGTACGGGTGGGTCTGTTCCAGGTGCTCGACGGCGCGGCGACAGAAGGCGGTGGCCCGCTCGATCCAGGGGTGGCCGGTGCCGGAGCGCAGCAGGGGGGCGACGATCTGGCCGGTGGCCAGCAGGTCGGCGTCGGGGTGGTCGGGGATGGGCAGGAACGGCGGGCGGGGGTAGGGGCGCAGGGTGGGCAGGACGGCGGGGACGCCGCCGTCGGGGGTGGTGCGGGCGGTCAGCCAGTCGCAGATCCGCCGGGCCCGTTCGCCGTGCAGGGCGCCGGTCTCCTCCAGGACGCGCAGGGCGGCGGGTACGGCGATGGGCTGGGGGGCGGGGCCGCGGACGTCGGGTTCGAGGCCGAAGGCGTAGCCGCCGTCGGGGGTGGCGTAGGCGTCCAGTGCGGCGAGCGGCCCCGCGGGGTCGGCGGATCCGCCTCCGTCGCCGAAGTGGAACGCGAAGCGGCGCTGTTCCAGGACGCGCCCCGAGGTCCACAGGAACCGGCCGGCGCGTTCGAGCATGCTGTCGTTCACCCAGGTCATGCCCACGACGGTAGGCCGGGGACGGCCCGGTGGCCTTGAACGAATCGGACGAACGCAGCAGACAAACGCATCGGACGCACGGATCGGACGCACGGCGGCGGCGTCGTCGCACTGCCCCGCTCCCCCGTCCGGACCGGCCGCCGACACGCCCGGTCTTCGCGGACCGATCGTTCGTCAACTTCCTTCTAGGGTGGGCGACATGAAGTCGATACCGGCGCTCGCCGCCGCCCTGGCCCTGTCGGCGGCCGCCGTCCTCACCGCCGCCTCCCCCGCGCCCGCCGCCGCCCCCGGCGCCCCCACCAACGCCGGGGACCCCACCAACGCCGGGGACCCGCTGGAGCGCTACCGCCGCCAGCCGCTCGCCTGGGCGCCCTGCCAGGACCCGCAGTCGGCCGCCGCCGGCGCCGAGTGCGCGGCCCTGACCGTGCCGCTGGACTACCGCGAGCCCCGGGGCCGCACCCTGTCCCTGGCGGTCTCCCGGATCAGGGCCGCCGACCCGGCCCGGCGCCGCGGCATCCTGCAGACCAACCCCGGTGGCCCCGGCGGGCGCGGGCTGGCCATGCCCGTCGAGCTGCGGGCCGCGATGGCGCCCGCGACGGCCGCCGCGTACGACGTCATCGGCATGGACACCCGCGGGGTCGGTGCCAGCGGCGGCCTCGACTGCGGCCTGGTCAGGGGCAGTTGGCTGCGCTCGGTGGGCACCGGCCGGGCCGGCTTCGAGCAGGCCTGGAACCTCGCCGAGGCCGACGCCGACGCCTGCTGGAGCCGGTACCCCGACCTGCTGCCGCATCTGACGACCCGCAACATCGCCCGCGACACGGACGTGTTGCGCGCCGCGCTCGGCGAGCAGCGCACCTCCTTCTTCGGGCAGTCCTACGGCGCGCTGCTCGGCGCCGTGTACGCGCAGCTGTACCCGGAGCGGGTCGACCGCCTGGTCCTGGACAGCGCGCCCGACCCGGCCCGCTACGGCATCCGGATGTTCCAGGACATGGGCGGCGCCAACGAACGCGCCCTGGACGACTTCGCCGCCTGGGCCGGCCCGCGTGACGCCGTGTACGGCCTGGGCGCCACCCCGGCGGCCGTGCGGGCCACCGTCGAGGGGCTGGTCCGCCGGGCGGGCGCGGCACCGATCGCGATCGACGGCTTCCGCCTCGACGACCGGCTGCTGCCGGTCCTGCTCGCGGTCTGCCAGGGCGACGACCGTGACAGCGCCGACTACGCGGACGTGCTGCGCCGGCTCCTGGACGCCGCCGACGGCAAGCCGGTGCAGGCGGGCCCGCTCCTGCACGAACTGCTGGCCACCGTCGTCGGCCCGAGCCCGGAGGGCGGCGCCGACCTCGCGGCCGCGATCGGCATCCTGTGCGACGACGTCGCCATGCCGCGCTCGGCGCAGTGGTACCGCGACGCCGTCGACCGCGCCCGCCCCGCCCAGCCGGTCTTCGGCCCGGTCTACAACGGCCCCACGCCGTGCGCCTCCTGGCGCCGCGCCCCGCTGGAGCCGCCCGTCGAGGTGCGCACCGCCGTCCCCGCCCTGCAGGTGCAGTCCACCGGCGACACCCACGCCCCCTACCGGGGCGCCCTCGCCCTGCACGCCCGGATGCCCGCCTCCCGCCTGGTCACCGTGCCCGGCCGTGTCCACACCGTCTACCTCAACGGCTACAGCCCGTGCGCCCGACAGGCCGTCGACGCCTACCTGTCGACGGGCTCACTGCCGGCGGCGGACACCACCTGCTGAGCGGGGCCGGCTACGGCCCCCTCGGTCAGCACCTGCTTCGTGACATCCACGCTCCTCCGGAGATCCTCGACCCACTCGTCACCGGTGCCCTCCGGTACCGCCCGGGGCCTCTCGACGATGCTGCTCAGGAGGTCGAAGTCCAGGTCGCCGTTCCCGTGATCCGTGCAGGCCTTGTGGAGCCGGGCCAGATGCTCGACGGGCGCGACGACAGTCATCGACTCCAGGAGACGCACACGTTCCTTGCTCCACCTGGATTCGCCGGAGAACCAGTGGAAGAGGTCGACGGGCTTCCGCGAACGGACGAGGGAGTGTTCGATCTTGACACTGTCGTGGAAGCGGCCGAGGGACCGGAACTCGTTCGCAAGGCGCACGATGTCCCCGACAGGGTGGACCAGTGCGATCTGCTCGATGATGCGGTCCGCGGCGGCGTCCTCGTCGGCATCACGCAGGTAGACCACCGCGGCGCAGATCCCCGCCAGATCGCCCGTGCCGCCGCTCTCCCACACCGCCAGCTCGGCGTGCGTGGCCCGGGTGATCCGGTCGAGGGTCTCGGTGTCCCGGTCCCGGAGTCTGAGCACGGCCCCCGCCTGCCGGATCTGGTCCTCCAGCTGCGCGATGCGGTCGAGCGCCGTGTCCCGCTCCTCGGTCAGCGCGCGGACCTCCTCCCGGCTGTGGAGGGCCAGGTCCTCCAGCGCGTCCTCCGCGTCCTGGCGCCGCTTGCGCTCGTCGTGGAGGTCCCGTTGGAGGTCGGCCAACTCCTGGACGGCTTCGGCGCGGTGGCGGTCCAGGTCCTCCCGCGCGGTGGCGAGTTCGAACTCGCGGGCCTGCAGCGGGCTGCGCACGCACGCGGCCGCGTACATCAGCGCGCGGGTCGCCGCGACCTCCTCCGCGTGCACCTCCACGCCCTCGCACTGCGCCGCCAGCGCGTGGAGCCGGGCGGCGATCTCCCGGCGCGGCACCTCCCGGCCGTTGAGGAACTTGGACAGCCGGGTCCGGTCGACGCGGATCCCGTCCCCGCTCAGGCGTTCGGCGAGGTCCTCCGAGGACAGGCCGGTCCGGGCCCGCAGTTCGCGCAGGCGTTCGGCGCAGCGCCGCTCCGGCCCCTGCAGGCGTTCGTCCAGCGGGGCCAGCCCCCGCCGCGCGGGCATCTGCTCCCGGCTCACGCCGCGTTCTCCTCCGTGTTGCACCGTCGGCAAGTTGCGTTCTCCCGCCGCAAGTCGGGGTTGCGACCTGACGCAACCGCCCTGCGGCCCATTGTGCTGGGGGACGTACCGGGTTGTCGCAATCCCCTGGAGATTCCCATGCGTCGTCAGCAGCGTCCGCAGCGTCCCTTCCTGGAGTTCCGGGCGGGCGGCTTCCGCCTGACCCTGCAGTCCCGCCCCCGCCGGCTGTTCCTGCTCCTCGGCCCCGCGCTCACCACCGTGGCGGGTGTCCTCGCGCTGCGCCGGTAGGTGCCGGGGCACGGGTCACGGGGCACGGGTCACAGGGCACAGGGCACGGGGCACCCGGCGGTCCGGCCGGGGGCCCGCACGCACCGGACGGCCCCCCGCGCGCGGGTGCGTGCGGGGGGCCGTCGGTCACCGGGGCCTCGTGGGTCACCGGGGCCCCGTGGGTCACCGGGGCCTCGTCGGTCAGAGTTCGGTGTGCCACCAGTCGCCGGTGGGGTTGATCTGCGAGGGGTCGCCGATGACGAGCCGGACGCGGGAGGTCAGCTGGGAGCTGTTGGCGATGCTTCCGGCGTGCGGGCCGAGGTAGATGGCAGGGGGGTTGCGGTGGTTGTAGAGGTTGCGGGCGTAGTCGGAGATCAGCCGCCAGTCGCTCTCGATCTCCACCTGCGGGGAGGGGAGTCCCGGGTAGACGCTGTTGCCGTTGCGCATGATGTCGACCATGACGCCGTAGACGTCCCAGAAGCGGGTGGCCTCCGACGTGTACTGGGTGAGGAACAGCAGCGAGTGGGCGGTGCTGCTGCCGTCCCCGCCGTACTGCAGCTGGTAGGCGTGGTTGTACAGGGCGCTGTAGGAGATCGGCAGGTTCTCCCGCCGGATGCCGTCCGCCGCGCCCGACATGCTGCCGTAGGAGGAGCCGAAGGACAGCGTGTGGACCTGGCCCTGCGGGGGGATCAGGGCGCCGTCGGGGCCCCGGCTGAGGTTCTCCATGATCTCGGCGAGGTTGTAGTCGCCGTCGTTGAACTGCCAGGTGTCACCGTTGTGGTTGGTGAAGCCGCGCAGGTAGAGGTCGTTGGGTGAGAACCACAGGCGCAGCTCCTCGCCGTTGAAGTTCAGGTCGGCGCGGATGAGCGCGGTCTTGGCCCCGTGGACCTGGGTGGCGGCGACGCCGTTGTACCAGTAGTGGCCCGCCGCGTTCTGCAGGCTGCTGATGAAGCCGCCGTACTGGCTGGCCTGCTGGTTCCCCGTTCCGCTGAGGTTCAGCCAGACGTGGGAGACGCGGCCCTCCGGGGTGTCGGCGTGGGCCGCGCCGGTGCCGCCGAGCATCGCTGCCACGGCTGCGAGGAGGACGGCGAGGGCCGAGAGGATCCTGTGGGCTCCGGGGCGGGCTGCTGCCCGGGGGCCCGGCTTGACGACATGCATGTGATCGGTTCCTGATGGCTTTCGGTGTCGAGGTCGGGGGTGCCCGGCGCCCGAGGGGGCGGGGTACCTCGTCGATGGTCGCGAAGGATGCTCCCGGCACGCATCAGTCAAGTGACTGTCGCGGTGCCGGGCCGGGTCAGCCGGATGACCCGCGCCCCGGGCCCTCCACCCCTGCTGCGCCTACTCCGCCGCCGCCGTCCCGGCCCCGTCACCGCCCCAACCCCGCCACCGTCACCGTCCCGGCCCCGGAGACGCCGTCTCCCGTAGGAACCCGGTGAACGCCGCCACCGCCGGCGGCACCCGCCGGCCCCTGCGCGTCACCGTGTACACGTGCCGGACCGGGGTGTCGTCGGGGTGCAGGGGGACGAGGGCGAGGTCGGGACGGGCGGCGCGGGCGGCGAGCGCGGGGATCAGGGTGGGGCCCAGTCCGGCGGCGACGAGGCCGAGTTTGGCGGTCCAGGCGCCGACGGCGTACTCGATCCGGGGCCGGAAGCCGCTGCGCAGGCAGGCCGCGAGGAGGGTGGACTCGACGTGGCGGCGGGCGGCGATCCAGGGTTCGTCGGCGAGTTCGGCCAGTCGCAGGCGCCGGCGGCCGGCGAGGCGGTGTCCGAGCGGCAGGGCCACCAGCACGGGGTCCTCCAGCAGCAGCCGCGGCTCGAACTGTTCGCCGTCGTAGGCGTCCTGCTGGTACGAGGCGACCACGGCGAGGTCGATCGTGCCGTCGGCGAGCAGGTCCAGCAGGTGGGCCGAGAGGCCTTCGGTGAGGCTGGTCTCGACGTGCGGGTGCGCGGCGCGGAAGGCGGCGAGCGCGCCGGGGACGAGGGCCGCGTTGGCGCTGTCGAAGGCGCCCACCCGTAGGTGTCCGGCGGTGAGTTCGGTGAGGGCGGCGAGGTCGCGCCGGGTGGTGTCGAGGCGGTCCAGCATCGCCTCGGCGTGCGGCAGCAGGGCGCGGCCGTGTTCGGTCAGCCGTACGCCGCGGGCCAGTCGGTCGAACAGCGGCGTGCCCAACTCGCCTTCCAATGTGGCGATCTGGCGGGAGATCGCGGACTGGGTGAAGCCCAGCCGTTCGCCGGCGGCGGTGAAGGAGCCGAGGTGTGCGACGGTGCGGAAGACGTCGAGCCAAGCCATGTCCATTCCGCATGGCTACCATGCGAGACATTCGCTTGTCGCCTGGCTCGTGGCTGCCTAGCGTTGCGGCCATGGAGAAGATCGCATTTCTGGGGCTGGGCCGCATGGGCCTGCCGATGGCCCGTCGCCTCGCCGCCGCCGGCCACCCGTTGACCGTCTGGAACCGCTCCCCCGGCCGCGCCGACGGCCTCACCGAGGCCGCAAGCCCGGCGCAGGCCGTCCGGGGCGCGGACGTCGTCGTCACCATGCTGTCCGACCCGGCGGCCGTCGCCGAGGTGGCCGGACGGTTCACGGCGGAGCTGGCGCCGGGCACGCTGTGGATCGACATGTCCTCGATCGGCCCGGCCGCCACCGCCGGACTGCGCGAGCGGCTCCCCGACGGCGTCGCCCTGGTGGACGCCCCGGTGCTCGGCAGTGTGGGCCCGGCGGCGACCGGCGACCTGACGGTCTTCGCGGGCGGCGAGGACGCCGACCTGGACCGTGCGCAGCCCGTCCTGGAGCAGCTGGGCCGGGTGCGGCGCTGCGGCGGCCCGGGGTCGGGCGCGGCGCTGAAGGTGGTGGTGATCGGCGCGATCGTGGCCTCGGTCACGGTGGTCGGCGAAGTGCTGGCGGCGGCCGAGGAGTTGGGCGTGTCGCAGGAGCTGGCGCGGGAGGTGCTGGCGGCCGGGCCGCTCGCGGGGGTGGTGGCCCGGGCGCACAGCGCGGACTCGGACTTCCCGGTCCGGCTGGCCGCCAAGGACCTCGCCCTGGCGGGCGGCGGCCGGGTCCTGTCGGCGGCCCGCGAGGTGCTGCTGGCGGACCCGTCGATCGCCGAGCAGGACCTGTCGGCGGTGGTGGGCTCCCTGCGGCGGGGCTGACGGGCCCGGGGCCCGTCGTCGAGCACCGGCGCGGACGGCGTGCCCGGAGTCCGGGGCGGGTCCGGGGGGACGGTCCGGGGGCGGGTCCCGGGGGCGGGTCCGGGGGCGGGCCCTACGCCACCCGCCCGGCGGCGGCCAGGGCCTGCCGGCGGTGTTCGCCCGGGGTCTGGCCGTAGGCGGCGCGGAAGGCGCGGGTGAAGTCGGAGGCCCGCGGGATGCCCCAGCGGGCGGCGACGGCGTGGACGGGCAGGGTGCGCAGGGCGGGGTCGGCGAGGTCACGGCGGGCGCTCTCCAGGCGCTCGGCGCGGATCCAGCCGGCGAGGGTCCGGCCCTGGGTGTGGCGGGTGAACAGGCGGTGCAGGTAGCTGACGGAGACGTGGTGGGCCGCGGCGATCGCGGTGGGGGTGAGGCCGGGGTCGGACAGGTTGCGGCGGACGAAGGTGCGGACGTTCTCGACCAGGGCGCGCTGGCGGGCGTCGTCGGGGACGGCGGCCTCGGTGTCGAGTTCGCGGGCCAGCCAGGCGGTGACCAGGTCGATGACGACGGTGCCCAGGCGGGGCGTCTCGGCGGGGCCCAGGAGGGCGGCCTGGCGGTCCAGGCCGAGGAGGAAGTCGGCGAGCAGGGCGCTGGTGCCCTCGTCGCGGGAGAAGCCCCGGCCCATCACCTCGCGCAGCCGCTGCGGCGGGAGCGGCAGCGAGGCGGCCGGGAAGTCGATGCCCAGCGCCTCGATCCGCGGCTCGCCCCGGCCGGGCCGGGCGGCCCCGATGCCCCGCACGTCGTAGGGGTGGGAGCTGTCGACCACGTACAGCCGGCCGGCCCCGAACGTCGTCACGCGGTCCCCGGACCCGCGGGTCTCGCGGGTCAGCGCCAGGGCCCCGTCGAGGACCAGCGTGAGGTGGTACACCTCCCGGTCCGAGCGGCGCACCATGCCGGCGCTGCGCCGGAAACGCGAGGGCGGGAACGACGACCTGAGCAGGGTCGCCTGGCCCAGCTCCAGGCGCCGCATGTCGGCCCGGAAGTCGGCGGCGTGCACGCTGGTCATCTCGCTGTCCCGGGTGCGGCCGATCAGCTCCCGCCAGTAGTCGAACCGCTCCGTGGCGGGCAGGTCCTCGCTCCGGAACGCGTCCGTGCCCGCCGTCGGCGCCTCCGCGCCCGCCGTCCTCGCCCCCACTGCCTTCCTCCGCCTCCCCTTCGGCCCTCCGGCCTTCCGGCCTTCCGGCGTCGTGTGCCGCCGTGCCGCCGGCGCCGGTCGGCCCGGCGGCACCGAAGAACCTACAAGGCCGGGCCCGGATCCCCCACCGGGGCCCGGCCGGGGCGGCCCGGCTCCGGCGCGCGCTAGTCGAGGATCGCGTCGACCTCGACCTCGACCAGCCACTGCTCGTCGATGAAGCGCGACACCTCCACGAAGGTGCACGCCGGGCGGATCGTCGCGAAGCGTTCGCCGTGGGCGCGCGCGGCCTCCTTCCACCGCGAGATGTCGGTGAGCATGATGCGGGTCCGCACGACGTCCTTGAGCGAGGCGCCCGCCTCCTTCAGGGCGGCCTCGGCGATGTCCAGGCAGCGCACGGTCTGGCCGTGGACGTCGCCCTGCGCGGCTGCCGTGCCGTCCTCGGCGATGGGGGCGGTGCCCGCGACCGCGACGTACGAACCCTTGCGCACCGCCCGGGAGAAGCCGATCCGCGGTTCGAGGGGCGAGCCGGAACTGACGAGCTGTCGAGTGTTCTCCATGGCGCCATCGTGCCGCACTAGTGCACCCGTCGCCGCCCCCGGCGCCCTCCCGCCTGCGGAAAGGCCCCGGCCGGGCGCCCGGGGGCGACCCGGGGCGGGCCCCGAACACCCCACTGCACTAGTGCACTACCTTCAAGTTCCCGCAGCACAGGGGTTGTTAGGCCCATGCGTACGGCGTACATTCGTCAGCGTCGAACCCGCCGGACCCGCCGGACCCGCCGGACCCACAGAGAGGACACACCCATGGACACCGATCGCGACATCCTCGTCTCCGGCGGCGGCATCGCCGGCCCCGCCCTCGCCCACTGGCTGCGCCGCCACGGCTTCAACCCCACCGTCGTCGAACGCGCCCCCGGCCCGCGCCCCGGCGGACAGGCCGTCGACCTGCGCGGCGCCGGACGCACCGTCGTCGAACGCATGGGCCTGATGGAGCGGGTCCGCGACCGCTGCGTCGAACAGCGCGGCATCGCCCTGGTCGACCGGCACGGCCGGCTGAGCGCCCGGATGCCCGTCGAACTCTTCGAGGGCGAGGGCATCGTCTCCGAGATCGAGATCCTGCGCGGCGACCTCGCCGACCTGCTCCTCGACGCCACCGGCGGCGTCGAACACCTCTGGGACGACACCGTCACCGCGCTCGACGAGGACGCCGACGGCGTCACCGTCACCTTCGAGAACGCCCCCGCCCGCCGCTTCGCCCTGGTCATCGGCGCCGACGGCCTGCACTCCGCCGTCCGCCGCCTGGCCTTCGGCCCCGAACAGGACCACTACCGCCCCCTCGGCGGCTACCACGCCTGGTTCACCGTCCACGACCCCGCGCTCGCCCGCGACCTCGACAGCTGGTTCCTGATGTACAACGCCCCCGGCGGCCTCGTCGCCGGCGCCCGCCCCGGCCGGCTGCCCGGCGAGGTCAAGGCCTCCCTCGGCTTCCGCTCCGCACCCCTCGCCCACGACCGCCGCGACACCGCCGCCCACAAGCGCCTGCTCGCCGAGCGCTTCACCGGTGCCGGCTGGGAGGTCGACCGGCTGCTCGCCGGGATGCGCACCGCCGACGACTTCGCCTTCGACTCCTTCGGCCAGATCCGCCTCGACCACTACAGCCGCGGCCGCGTCGCCCTGCTCGGCGACGCCGGCTACAGCCCCAGCCCCCTCACCGGCCTCGGCACCAGCCTCGCCCTCGTCGGCGCCTACCTGCTCGCCGGCGAACTCGCCACCGCCCGCAGCGACTTCCGCACCGCCTTCACCCGCTACGAGGACCTGATGCGCCCCTACGTCGCCCAGGCCCAGGAACTGCCGCCCGGCGGCCTCAACGGCTACGCCCCCGACAGCGCCCTGATGATCCGCCTGCGCGCCGCCTCCATGCGCTGGATGGGCCGGTGGCCGCTGCGCAACCTGCTCGCCGCCCAGTTCGCCAAGGCCGACGCCATCGACCTGCCCGACTACCCGGTGCCGGCGCACTCCGGCTGAGCCCGCACCCGAGCCCCCGCGCCGGGGAACGCGCACCCGGAACCCGCGCCGGGCGAACCCGCACCACGGATTCGCCCGGGGGGCTTGAACCTCACCCGACGTCAGGAGGAATCCTCGTGCCATGCCCACCGAACAGACCTGGAAGGTCGGTCCCCTCGCCGAAGCGAGCGGCCTGACCGTACGCACCCTGCACCACTGGGACCGGATCGGCCTGCTCAGCCCCTCCCGGCGCAGCGCCTCCGGCCACCGCGCCTACACCGAGCAGGACGTCGTCCGCCTCTACCAGGTCCTCGCCCTGCGCCGCCTCGGTCTGGGCCTGGAGACCATCGCCACCTGCCTCGACGCCGGCATCGACCCCGTCCGGCTGGTCCGCGAGCACCTCGCCGCGACCGAGGCCGCCCTCACCGACCTGCGGGCGCTGCGCGACCGCCTCGCCCACGTGCACACCGAACTCTGCGCCGAACGCACCCCCGACACCGCCGACCTGCTGCGCCTCGTCCGGGCCGTCGGCGCCACCGGGCCCACCGGCCCCGCCGCCCGGGAGGCCCTGCACCGCCACCTCGACGACGACCAGGTCCACGCCCTCGCCGACCACGCCGCCGCCCTCGGCCCCGCCGCCCACTACCTGCTGGACGTCGAATGGCCCCAGCTCTACCGCGGTGCCGAGGCCCTGCGCGCCGCCGGGGTCGAACCCACCGACCCCCGGGTGCGCCGCATCGCCGACCGCCTCGACGAACTCGCCCGCCTCTTCAGCGGCGGGGACGCCACCCTGTCGGCCGCCGTCCGCACCGCCTGGCGCGAGGACCCCGCCGCGATGTCCGGCGAGCCCGACGCCCCCGCCGACGCCTGGGCCCCGCTGCGCGCCTTCCTCGACCGCGCCCGGCGGGCCTCGTGAGCGCCCGGCCCCCGCACCCGGCCCTGGTGACCGCCCTGGCCGGCACCCTGCCCGTCCTCACCCCGGCCGTCCTGGCCGCGGCCGCCGGTCTCCTGCCCTGGTCGGTCCCGGCCGCCGTCACCACGGCCCTGCTCCTGCGCGCCTGCCTGCGCCTGCTCGCCACCTGACCCCGGCGGACTCCGGCCCGGCCCCACGGGGGTGGACCGGACCGGAGCCCGCCGGACCCGGCTCCCGCCCACCGGGCGGGCGGGGTGGGCTACTTCGTGCGGGGCTGGTTGAAGCGGAGCATGTTGCCGGAGGGGTCGCGGAAGGCGCAGTCGCGGACGCCGTAGGGCTGGTCCATGGGTTCCTGGAGGACTTCGGCGCCGGCGGCGCGGATGCGTTCGAAGACGGCGTCGCAG
Source organism: Kitasatospora sp. NPDC059599 (assembly GCF_042735125.1). Lineage (NCBI taxonomy): Bacteria > Bacillati > Actinomycetota > Actinomycetes > Kitasatosporales > Streptomycetaceae > Kitasatospora > Kitasatospora sp. NPDC059599. Next base: position 16,390 of record NZ_JBHWCL010000040.1, read on the forward strand.
TCGTCGGTGCGGAAGATGACGCCGCGCAGGAGGCCCTTGGCGAGGAGTTCGGCGGCGGCGTGGCGGTCGTCCTCGGAGGCGTGCGGGTCGGCCAGCGGGGGTTCCAGGACGATTTCGACGCCGGGCTGGTCGGGCGAACCGACGGTGACCCAGCGCATGCCTTCGAAGCCGACGTCGTTGCGGACCTCGAAGCCGAGGATGTCGCGGTAGAAGGTGAGGGCCTTGTCGTGGTCGTCCACGGCGATGAAGCACTGGGCGAGTTCGATGCTCATGCCGTCACGCTACGGGAGGCGTCCCGGGGGCGTCCCGCCCTTGGCTTCCGTGGTGCGGACCGGGCGGGTGCGGATCTTGGCGATGCAGGCGGGGATGGCGGCGCCGTCGCCGTGGTCGCGGGCGCGGTAGGCGCTGGGGCTCTCGCCGACGAGTTCGGTGAAGCGGGTGCTGAAGGAGCCCAGCGAGGTACAGCCGACCGCCATGCAGACGTCGGTGACGCTGAGGTCGCCGCGCCGCAGCAGGGCCTTGGCGCGTTCGATCCGGCGGGTCATGAGGTAGCTGTACGGGGTTTCGCCGTAGGCGGTGCGGAAGCTGCGGGAGAAGTGACCGGAGGACATCAGGGCGGTGCGGGCGAGGGCGGGGACGTCGAGGGGCTGGGCGTAGTCGCGGTCCATCCGGTCGCGGGCCTGTCGCAGCCGGACGAGGTCGGCCAGGGGGACGCGGGTCGCGCGGGGTTCACGGGTGGACACGCCAGCCACCGTACCGACTGCCGGTGACAGCCGGCGTGTTCCCCCGTCCGGCGCGGCCCGTTGGCGCCGGTGCCGCCGGGCCGACGACCCTGGGGGGACGGTCGGGCGCGGATCGGTGCGCGAGGCGGACGGCGGAGCGGACGGGCGGAGAGGGCGGCGGCGGGGTGGAGAGCAACGGAACCGTCCCGCGTGCGCCCCGCAACCGGTCGGTGGTGCTGGGGGTGCTGGCCGCCACGGCGGCGCTGCTGCTGGCGCAGGCGGCGAGTGGGACCAATGCCCGGCTGGTGCTGCTGCTGGTGTTCCTGCCCGCGCTGCTGGCCGGTCTGGGCACGGTCGCGCAGACGGTGGCCGTGTCGGTGTGGGTGGCGGTCGTGGTGGTGGTGAGCACGGCGCTGTTCCCGCCGCCGTCGCTGGAGGCCCGGGTGGGCACCCTGGTGGCGGTGATCGGGGCCGAGGCGGCGGTGATCGGGCTGTGCGCGCGGCGGGTGCGGCGCGAGCGGGAGCTGTCGCGGATGCGGCAGAGCGCGGTGGCGTTGCAGCGCCAGTTGCTGCGTCCGCTGCCGGTGACCACGGCGGACGTGCGGCTGGACGGGCTGTACCGGCCGGTGGAGGAGGACGCCATGGTGGGTGGCGACCTGTACGACGTCGCCGAGACCCCGTTCGGCACCCGGGTGCTGGTGGGTGACGTGCAGGGCAAGGGGCTGCCGGCGATCGGTACGGGCTTCGCGGTGCTGAGCGCGTTCCGGGAGGCGGCGTTCCGGGAGGCGGAGCTGACCGGTGTCGCGGACGCGCTGGAGGCGGCGGTCGAGCGGCACAACGCGTACGCGGTGCAGAGCGGCGAGCAGGAGCGGTTCGTGACGGCGACGGTCCTGGGCCTGCACGGGCCGGGCGGGCGCGAGGTCGGGGCCCGGGTGCAGGCCGTCAACTGCGGCCACCTTGCCCCGTACCTGCTGCGCGGCGACGGCCGGGTGGAGTCCGTGGCGTTGCCGGCGGGGATCCCGCTGGGCCTGGCGTCGCTGGCGGAGTCGACGGGCGGGGCGGGGCCGCGTGCGGTGCGGCGGTTCGCGCTGCCGGCGGACGGGGTGCTGGTGCTGCTGACGGACGGCATCACGGAGGCGCAGGACGGCTCCGGGGTGTTCTACCCGGTGGAGCGGGGTCTGGCCGAGCTCGCCGGGACGCCGGCCGAGGCGCTGCCGGAGGCCTTGGACGAGCGGGCCCGGCGGTGGAGCGGCGGGCGCAGCCGTGACGACGTGACGGTGCTGGCCGTGCGCGGCCCGGGGGCGCCGTAGGCCGTGCGCGGCCCCGGTGTCGCGCGCCCGGTCAGCCGGTGGCGTGGATGCGGGTGGTCAGGGCGTCCGGGGGGATGAGGGGGTCGGGGTAGTCGAGGGGTCCGTCGTGGGTCCAGGGCTGGTGGACGGTGCGGCCGGGCAGGTGGGCGAGTTCGGGGAGCCAGCGGCGCACGTAGGTGCCGTCGGGGTCGTAGCGCTCGGCCTGGCGCAGGGGGTTGAGGACGCGGTTGGGGCGGGTGTCGTTGCCGGTGCCGGCGATCCACTGCCAGTTGAGCTGGTTGTTGGCGAGGTCGCCGTCGACGAGGAGGTGGAGGAAGTGGGCGGCGCCGGGGCGCCAGTCGTGGCGCAGGGTCTTGGTGAGGAAGGAGGCGGTGATCAGGCGGGCGCGGTTGTGCATCCAGCCTTCGTGGGCGAGTTGGCGCATGCCGGCGTCGACGACGGGGTAGCCGGTGCGGCCTTCGCGCCAGGCCTGCAGTTCCTGGTCGTCGTGGTGCCAGCGGGTGCCGCGGGGGCGGTAGTCGGTGTGGGCGGCGGCGGGGCGGGCGGCGAGGACCTGGTGGTGGAAGTCGCGCCAGGCGAGTTGGCGGACCAGGGCGTCGGCGCCGGGGCCGCCGCGGGTGGCGGCACGGTGGGCGAGTTCGGCGGCGGACAGGCAGCCGAAGTGCAGGTAGGGCGAGAGGCGGGAGGTGGCGTCGGCGGCGAGGTCGTCGTGCAGGCGGTCGTAGTCGTCGGCGTCCCAGGCGCGCAGCCGGCGGCGGGCGGCGCGTTCGCCGCCGGGCGGCAGGGCCGGGGAGGTGCCGGCGGGGGCGGTGGGCAGCGGGTCGCCGTGCGGGTGGTCGGGGGTGGCGAGGGTGCGCGGGGCGGGCAGGAGGGGGCGGCGGTGGGCTTGTTGCCAGGCGCGCAGGTAGGGGGTGAAGACGGCGTAGTGGTCGCGGCCGGCGGGGGTGACGGCGCCGGCGGGGACGACGGTGAGTCCGTCGTGGAGGTGGAGCCGGTCGCCGAGGGCGCGGCGCAGGGCGGTTTCGCGGCGGGTGGCGAAGGCGGAGACGCCGGCGGCGGTGTGGACGGTGGTGGCGTCGCATTCGGCGGCGGCGCGGGCGGTCTGTTCGGCCGTGTCGCCGTGGCGCAGGACGAGGCGGGAGCCGGCCGCGCGCAGGGAGCGGTCGAGGTCGGCGAGGGCGTCGGCGAGGAAGGCCCGCCGGTTGGGCGGGGCGAAGTCGGCCTTGTCGACGGCGGGGTCGAGGACGAACAGGGGCAGGACCTGGTCGGCGCCGGTGCGGGCGGCGTGCAGGGCGGGGTTGTCGTGCAGGCGCAGGTCCTGGGTGAACAGGACGACGGCGGTGCTCATCTCGGGGCCTCGTACGGTGCGGCGGCGGGGTTCGGCGGTCGGTTCCCGGCGGGGGTCAGGTCGTCAGTGGTTCGGAGCCGCCGGGGGAACGGATTGGGCGGCGCGGGGCCGGTATACGACGAGCGCGGCGTGCGCCTTGGACAGGTGCAGGGCGCCGCGGGCGGGGACGGACTCGCCGTCGACGGCCATCCGGGTGGCGTCGCCGAGGGAGTCCAGGTGCAGGGCGCGCAGGCGGGTGGTGCGGTAGACGCGGGAGCGGTGCAGGGTGCCGGTCAGCAGGGCGGCGACCAGGCGGGTGCGGGCCAGGGGCGCGGAGCCGTCGACGACCCGGACGTCGAGCTGCCCGTCGGCGAGGGCGGCGCGGTGGGTGGGGGTGACTCCGGCCGGTTCGTAGGCGCCGTTGCCGGCGAACAGCAGCCACAGCCGGTGGGTGCGGCCGTCGGCGTGGACGGTGACCGGTTCGGCGGTGGGCAGGAGGGTGGCGGCGGCGACCGCCAGGGCCGGCCACTTGCCGATGCGCTTCTCCAGTTTCTCGCGCCGGTGGACGAGTTCGGGGTAGAGGCCGAGGCTGAAGGTGTTGACGAAGACCCGGCGCGCGCTGTCGTCGGTGGCCAGGGCGAGGTCGACGCCGACGGCGCTGCCGTCCTGGACGGCCTCGGCGGTGTCCTGGTGGGTGGCGGCGCCGAGGTCGAGGGCGAAGTGGTTGAGGGTGCCGCCGGGGAAGACCGCCAGCGGCAGGGTGCGTTCGACGGCGAGGGCGGCGGCCAGGTTGACGCTGCCGTCGCCGCCGCAGACGCCGAGTGCGCCGCCGGCCCGCGCGGCCCGGTCGGCGGCCTCGGTCAGCATCTTGGCCAGGTCGTCCTCGGGCCCGCACACCCGGACGTCCGCCTCGGGCAGCAGGGTGCGCAGGGTCTCGGCGGTGTCCTCGGGGCCGGGGGCGACGGGGCTGCCGTTGCCGGAGCCCGCGTTGACGACCACGGACAGGCCGCGGCCCTGCGGCAGGGCGGGGGCGGGGCGGCGGGCCGGGGCGGCCGGCGGCGGGGCGTCGCAGGAGCGCGGCCACCAGTGCAGGGTGGCCGCGGCGGCCGCGGCGCCCAGGGCGGTGCCGGCGAGGACGTCGCCGGGGTAGTGCGCGCCGGTGTAGACGCGGGACAGGGCCACGGCGGCGGCGAGCGGCGCGACGGCCGCGCCCAGCAGCGGGGACTCGATCGCCACGCCGGTGGCGAAGGCGGCCGCGGAGGCGGAGTGGCCGGAGGGGAAGGAGGTGGTGACGGGCTGTCGCAGCAGCCGGCGCACCTGCGGGACGGGGTCCAGCAGGGGGCGGGGGCGCCGGGTGGCGTGCTTGGCGACGGTGTTGGCGGTGGCGGAGGCGAGGGCGAGCGAGCCGAGGCCGCGCAGGGCGGCGCGCCGTCCGGTGCGGCCGCCGACGGCGCCGAGGACGGCGGCGGTGCCCGTCCACAGCAGGCCGTGGTCGGCGGCCCGGCTCAGGGTGCGCAGCCAGGTGGCGGTGCCGTGCAGCGGGGCGGCGGCGATCCGGTCGAACAGGGCGCGGTCGAGGGCGTCCAGCCGGGCCGTCACCGACCGGACCGTCACCGACCGGGGCGCCGTGAACCCCCGTGCCGTGAACCGCAGCCCGCCGGGCCGTGCACCGTCGAGCCACGCCGCCGCGGTCCGTACCGCTGTGAGCCGCCTCGTCCCCATGTGTCCCTCCCCTGCCCTGCCGGTGCCGGGCCTCTTTGTCCCCGATTGCTCCATCCGTTGACCCCGATGCCCGTCTTCAAACCCCCCTCGGCGCGGGCGGCGGCGCAGCGGGGCGGGTGTGACGGCGGGTCGCGGCGGGTGGGCGGTGAGAGACCGGTCACCTCCGGCTGCGGCGCCCACCTGCGGCGATCTAGGGTGCTGGCATGATCCCCACACCGATATCCGACCCGATCTCCGACCCCCGCCAGGCGCTGCGGATGCTGATGGAGGGCAACGCCCGGTTCGTCGCGGGCAGTCCCGAGCACCCCAACCAGGACGCCGGGCGCCGGGCCGCGCTCGCCCCGGCGCAACGGCCCTTCGCGGTGCTGTTCGGCTGTTCGGACTCCCGGCTGGCCGCCGAGATCATCTTCGACCAGGGCCTGGGCGACCTGTTCGTGGTGCGCACCGCCGGGCACGTGACCGGCGCGGAGGCGCTGGGCAGCATCGAGTACGGGGTGAGCGTGCTGGAGTGCCCGCTGGTGGTCGTGCTGGGGCACGACTCCTGCGGTGCGGTGGCGGCGGCGCTGGACTCCCTGGAGCAGGGGCAGCTGCCGGGCGGTTTCGTGCGGGACGTGGTGGAGCGGGTGACCCCGAGCGTGCTGTCCGCCAAGGCGGCGGGCATCGAGGACCGGGACGCGATCGTGGACGAGCACATCCGCCAGACCGTGGACCTGCTGGTGGAGCGTTCGCAGGTGCTCGCCTCCAGGGTCGCCGCGGGCGAGGCGGCCGTGGTGGGCCTGTCCTACCGGCTGCGTGACGGTCAGGCCCGTCAGGTCGCCGCCCGGGGGCCGGTGGGCTGACCGCCGGGTCCGGCGGCCCGGGGCTGCCGTCCCCGGGCCCCGGGACCTGCGGGACCTGCGGGACCTGCGGGACCTGCGGGAACTGGATGTCCGATCACCGCCAGCGCCCCCGTACGGGCGGGGGCAGAGTCGGTGACCGACAGCGGTTCCCCTACCCAGGACGGCCATTCCCGTGCACAAGGTCACCGATCTCAAGGTCCTCTACTTCGGCACCCCGGTGGTGCTGATCGGCTCGCGCAACGAGGACGGCAGCGCCAACCTCATGCCGATGTCCTCGGCGTGGTGGCTGGGGCAGTCCTGCGTGCTGGGTCTGGGCAACACCTCCCAGACCGCCGTCAACCTGCGGCGCGAGGGCGAGTGCGTGCTCAACCTGCCGTCCTCGGCGCAGGTCGACGCCGTGAACGCCCTCGCGCTGCTGACGGCGAACCCGCACATCACGGAGTCGAGGCGGGAGCAGGGCTACCGCCACGAGCGGCGCAAGTTCGCGGCGGCGGGGATGACCGAGCTGGCGGGCGAGCTGGTCCGGGCGCCGCGCGCCGCGGAGTGCCCGGTGCAGCTGGAGTGCCGGCTGGAGGCGGCGACGCCGATGGCGGGCAACGAGCGGTGCACGGCCTTCGAGGTGACGGTGGTGCGGGCGCACGTCGAGGAGGGCCTGATCGTGCCGGGCACCGACCACTACGTCGACCCGGTCGGCTGGGACCCGCTGATCATGAAGTTCTGCGAGTTCTTCGGCGGCGGCGGGCGCCTGTCCCCCTCCCGGCTCGCCGAGGGCTGGCGGATGCCGGGGCGCCTGACCTCCGCCGTCTGACCTCTGCCGTCTGACGGCCGCCCGCCGGGCCGCAGCTCACCGGGGCGCCCGCCGGCCGTTCACCGGGGCGCTCACCGGCCGCTCACGGCGCGATGGTCTCCCCGCAGGAGTCGCACACCCGGGTCGCCGGCAGTTCCAGGAAGCAGGTCGGACAGATCGCCGGCGGGCGCGGCACGGCCGCCGGCGTACCGGCGGTGGTGGTGGCCGCCGCGGTGCGGGGGGCGGCCTTCTTGCGCGCCACCGAGGCCAGCAGGCGCGGGGCGAGGGCGGGCGTGCCGCCGTCGGCGGGCAGGTCGGCGCCGAAGTGCCGGTAGCAGGCCAGACGGGCGGCGGCCGCGTGCTGTTCGCGGTCCATCTCCTCGACCAGCGGCGGCTGCCCGGCCACCGCCAGCACCTCCTGGTAGGCGGGGCCGACCTTGCCGTCCGTCGCGTTCACCACCAGGGCCGTCAGCGGCGGGTCCCCGCGCCGGTGCGCCTCCAGGACCACCAGGGACAGCACCTTGCCGATCCAGTGCCGGTGGTTGACCCGGGTGCGCACCCCGGAGGCCTCCTGGAGCGCCTCGGCCAGGTCCGCGTAGCTGATCACCGCGTGGTAGCGGCCCGCGACCTCGACCAGGGCCGGGTAGGCCGCTCTGGTCCACACGATGTGCGCCTGGGTGGCGCCGACCGCCACACCGTCCGACACCCGCCAGTACCCGCGCTGCTGCTCCGCCATCCGTCCGCCCCTGTCCGCCTCGTCCGTGCCCGTACGCAGGCCTCCGCCGTGAGCGAGGCTACCCCGCTGCGGAGAACCGCGGGCGGCCGGGGGCGGGCACGGCGGGGGCCGGCGGGGGCCGCTGCGGGGCCGGGGCGGTCCGGGCTTGACTTCAAGTCCTGTTGAAGTTGTCGAATGGCACCCGACCGCAGCCGTACGGGCACCGCGGTCGATGCCCCGCCCGTACGGAACCCGTACCCGGGGCCGGGGCCGCCGTCTTTCCGATCGTGCCGTCGGCGGCCCCGGCCCCCGGGTCGTTCCGGGCGCTACTCGCCTTCCAGGGCCGCCACGAGCTGGGGCAGGTTGCCGCCGGCGACGGCGAGGGCCAGGTGGTCGTGGTAGTCCCGGCTGTGGACGATCAGGCCGTCGCGGACCCGTAGCACCAGGACGTTGGCGACCTCGAAGTCCCGCCCGGTGTCCCGGTGGTGGGCCCGGTAGTCGAACTGCGCGACGATCACCTCGGGGTCGTCGGTCTCCCGGACCACCACGTTCTGTGCCTGCAGCTCCAGCGGCATGTGCGCGCCGAGCTGCCCGAACCGTTCGGCGATGACGGCGCGCCCCTCGAAGAGGCGCGGACCGACCGGCTGGAAGACGGTCTCCACCACCGCGTCCTCGGCGTAGAGCCGGGCCAGTTCGGTGAACTTCCCTCCGGTGATGCCCTCCAGCAGCTCGGAGAAGACCTCGCGCGGCGACGGCGTTTCGGACATGATCAACCCCCACGGGACACGTCACTGGAATCGGACCAGCGACTCCGCTTAATACGATACGGACCAACCACTCCGGTTGTCCACGGGTGAGTCCGCGACACCGCGGACGGAAGGGAGACGGGCATGAGCGGGGCCACCCCACGGCCGCTGCGCGCGGACGCCGCCCGCAACCGGGCCAGGCTGCTCGACGCCGCCACCGAGGTCTTCACCACCCGGGGCGTCGACGTGCCGACCGAGGAGATCGCCCGCGCCGCCGGCGTCGGCGTCGGCACCCTCTTCCGTCACTTCCCCACCAAGGAAGCACTCCTGGAAGCCGTCGTGGTGCGCCGGCTGGAGACCATCACCGACCGCACCGCCCGGCTCGCCGCCGAACACCCGCCCGCCGAGGCCTTCCACGCCTGCTTCCGCCTGGTCGTCGAACAGTCCGCCGGCAAGCAGGAGTTCACCCGCGCCCTGGCCGAAGCCGGCGTCGACGTCCACGCCTCCCTGCGGGAGTCCTCCGGCCTGATGCGCGCCCAGCTGGCCGGCCTCCTCGCCGCGGCCCAGCAGGCCGGAGCCGTCCGCCCCGACCTCGGCCTGCCCGAACTGGTCGCCCTGCTCGTCGGCACCGGCGCCGCGACCGAACAGCTCGCCGCCGACCCCGCCGCCCGCGAACGCGTCTTCGAGGTCGTCCTCACCGGCCTGCGCCCCCACTGACCGGGCCCGGACCACCGGCCCGACCCGCACCACCGGCCCCGATCGCGCCGCCGCTCCCCCGCCCCCGGCGGGACGGTGCCTGCCGGGGGGGTCAGCGGGCGGGTCAGCGGGCGGCGGCCTCCCAGGCCGCCTCGATCATCCGGAAGACCTCGTCCACCGCGGCCTGCGGATCGGCCGCCCCGCAGGCCAGCGCGTAGGCGTCGATCACGAACCGCGCGGTCGCCCGGCAGGCCGTCACGGTCGCCGGGAGGCGGGGATCGGCGGTCATGGCCGCCGCCAGCGCCTCCGCGTGGCGCAGGCCCATCGACTCCTCGTACTCCCGCAGGGCGGGCGATCCCTCGATCATGCGCCGGACCGGGGCGGTGCCCTCCGCCGTGCAGTGCCGCACCAGGGCCTCGACCTCGCGGCGCAGCGCGGGGACGAGCGGCTCGTGCGGCGCCCGGTCGGTGACCGCCCGGGTGAGGCGCTGTTCGAAGTCCTGGTCGCGTTCGAAGACCAGGGCCTCCTTGCCGGCGAAGTGGGAGAAGACCGTGGTGACGGCGACATCGGCCTCGGCGGCCACGTCGCGGATGCCGACGGCGTCGTACCCGTGCTCCAGGAAGAGCCGCAGGGCGGTGTCGGCGATCTTCTGACGGGTCGCGGCCTTCTTGCGTTCGCGGCGGCCCGGCTGCTCCCGCCCCTGCTCCGACTCGATCATGTCCGGACCCTACCAGCTACGAATACCTAACCGTTGCAAAACACTAACCGTTAGGGCTACGGTCGGCCGCATGAGGAAAGTGAGCTTCGCCGAGTTCGGCGGTCCGGACGTCCTGCGGCTCGTGGATGCCGAGGAGCCCCACGCGGGCCCCGGCCGGATCCGCATCGCCGTCCGGGCGGCAGGCGTGAACCCCGTCGACTGGAGGATCCGTGAGGGACAGGTACTGGGGGCCCATCCGGTGGAGTTGCCCGCCGGGGTGGGGCAGGACGCCGCCGGGGTGGTGGACGAGGTCGGCAAGGGCGTCGAGGGCGTCGAGGTCGGCGACCGCGTGTTCGGCGAGGGCAGGGACACCTACGCCGAGTTCGCCGTGCTGTCGGCCTGGGCCCGGATGCCCGAGGGGCTGAGTTTCGAGGAGGCGGCCGGGTACCCCTCGGTGGTGGAGACGGCGCTGCGCGTCATCCGCGAGGTCGGCGTGCGGCCCGGGCAGACGCTGCTGGTCAGCGGCGCCTCCGGGGGCGTCGGGTCGGCGGTGCTGCAGATCGCCCGCGAGCGCGGCATCGCGGTGATCGGCACGGCCGGGGCCGCGAACCAGGACTACCTGCGCGGTCTGGGTGCCCTCGCCACCACGTACGGCGAGGGCTGGGTCGAGCGGGTGCGCCGCCTCGGCCGGGTCGACGCGGCCCTGGACCTGGCCGGTGCGGGCGTGGTCCGCGAGCTCGTGGAGCTGACCGGGGACCCGGCGCGGGTGGTCTCCATCGCCGACCTCGGCGCCCCGGAGCACGGGGTCCGGTTCTCCGGCGTGGCCGGGAGCGTGCCGCGGGCGCTCGCCGAGGCCGTCGGCCTCATCTCCCGGGGGCGGCTGCACATCCCGGTCGAGAAGTCGTACCCGCTCGCGGGGGCGGCGGCGGCGCACGCCGACAGCCGGGCCGGCCACAGCCGCGGACGGCGGGTCATCATCCCCTGAGCCCCGGGGCCCCGGGGCCCTGCGCCCCGGGCCCGGGCGGCGCTCAGACCGCCGTGCGCAGGTCGAGGTGGGCGAAGCGGGGGGCGAGGTCGGGGGTGCGGGCACCGGCCGTGCGGGCGTCGAGGGTGAGGGTGTCGAGCTGCGGGAGGACGTCGCAGTCCGCGAGGGCGGCGAGCACCTCGTGGGGGTCGGCGTCGAACTCGGTGCGGGCGAGGTCGAGTCGGCGCAGGGCGGGGTACCGGTCGGCGGTGAGTTCGCCGAGCTGGTCGGGTGACAGCGTGACGCCGAAGACGTCGCAGCCGACCTCGACGGTCAGGGACTCGACGGCGGGGGTGTGCCCGAGGGCGAAGACGGCGCCGTCGGAGCAGGCGGGGCCGCGGACCTTCAGGTGGGTGAGGCCGTCGTGGTCGACGGCGTGGAAGAGGAAGGCGCCTTCGAGTTCGAGGGTGCGCAGGGCGGGCAGGGCGGGCCAGACGTCGCTCTGGACGAGTCCTTCGCCGTGGAAGTCGAGGGGGTCGATCCGGGTGCCCGCGGTTCCTTCGGCGTCCTCGTAGAGGTGCCGGTAGCCGTAGCCGAAGGAGAGGTGTTCCAGCCGCGGGCGCGGCCGGGCGGCGAGGGCCGCGGCGACGGGTTCGGCGCAGCGGTGGTAGTCCGTCAGGCGCAGGTCCAGGACGCGCAGCCGGTCGGCGGCGGGGTGGGCGAGCAGGGCGGCGACCAGGACGCCCTCCCACTGCTCGGGGTCGGACGGGTCCGCGGGGGCCGCGCCGCCGCCGGGGCCCGGGGCGTGCGCCGGGAGGCGCCGCACCAGGTCCCGGCGTCCGGGCCGGGTGGCGGGGTCGAGGCGGAAGACCGCCCGGTCCGGGGTGCCGTCGGCGGCCGGGGTGAACTGCCAGGAGCCGTCGTGCCGCAGGGCTTCCAGGACCTCGTCGTGAGCGCGCATGCCGGGCACTCTACGGAGGGGCTGTGACGGTCAGGCACTGTGCTCGGCGAGGGTGTGCTCGGCGAGGGTGTGGGCGACGAGGGCGTTGGCGTGGCCGTGGCCGAGGCCGTGGTCGGCCTTGAGCCAGGCGACGAGTTCCATGTGCTTGGTGAGGGGGGAGGTGCGGATGAGGTCCTTCCACTCCTCGATCGGGCGGCCGTGCTTCTTCTCGATGGACGGGAAGTAGGACGCCGGGTTTCCCTTCGCGGCGGCGGTCTTCTCCGCGGGGGCGGCGGCGGTCTTCTTCACGGGGGTGGCGGTCATGAGCGTGGTTCCTCTCGGTCGGGCAAAGCGATCGGCGGTGCGGTCACGGGGGTGGACCGCGACCGCACCGCCGACTCATCGCCCGAACGGGGTGACCTGCGTCACACCGAGGCCGGGGCCCGTCGTCGGCCGCGTCCGGCGCGGCGCCCGGCGGGCGGGGTGGGGTCGGTGTTCCACGCGGCGACGGGGTTGCCGAGCCAGCGGGTGGCGCCGGGGACGTTCTCGCCGCGCATGACGAGGGAGGCGGGTCCGACGGTGGTGTTGGTGCCGAGGGAGGAGTTGAGCAGGACGATGGAGTGCGGGCCGGTGGTGGAGCCGGCGCCGAGGTGGACGGGGCCCAGCCGCATGACGCGGTCGTGGAAGAGGTGGGTCTGCAGGACGGTGCCGCGGTTGACGCTGGCGCCGGCTTCGACGGTGACGAGGTCGCTCTCGGGCAGCCAGTGGGTCTCGCACCACACGCCGCGTCCGATGTGGGCGCCGAGGCTGCGCAGCCACACGTTCAGGTAGGGGGTGCCGGTGATGGTGTGGCCGCCGAAGGGCATGGCGAGTTCCTCGACGAAGGTGTCGTAGAGCTCGTTGCGCCACACGAAGGAGGACCACAGCGGGTGTTCGGCGACGCGGAAGCGTCCGACGAGCAGCCATTTGGCGGCGGTGGTGACGGCGCAGGCGATGACGGCGGCGGCGGCGAGGACGAGTCCGGCGCCGGCGAGGGCGGTGGCCAGGCCGTAGTCGTCGCGCAGTTCCTGCAGGACGGCGAGGACGAGGTCGCCGAGCAGGGCGGCGAGGATGACGGGCAGCAGGCGGCAGACCTCGACGCCGGCGCGGGCCCACATCAGGCGCCGGGGCGGGTCGTAGGTGCGGCCTTCGCCGCCGGCGTCGGCGACGCGGGGCAGGGCGAAGGCGGGGCGGCCGAGCCAGGAGGAGCCTTCGGGGGCGTGGGCGGGGGTGTCGGACAGGACGCCGACGAGGGAGTTGTCGGGCAGGTGGCGGCCGGGGCCGACGATGCCGGAGTTGCCGACGAAGGAGCGGCGCCCGATGCGGGAGGGCCCGAGGCGGAGCCAGCCGCCGCGCAGTTCGTAGGGGGCGACGAGGGTGTCGTCGGCGAGGAAGGCACCGTCGTCGACGCGCATCAGGCCGGGCAGGGCGAGGACGGTGGAGGCTTCGACGCGGCGTCCGACGCGGGCGCCGAGCAGGCGCAGCCACACGGGGGTGAAGAGGCCGGCGTAGAAGGGGAAGAGGGTGCGCCGGGCGGTGTCGCTGAGTCGGCTGACGGCCCAGGCGCAGAAGGCGACGCGGCCGCCGGCGGGGTGGTAGCCGGGGCGCAGCGGGCGGGAGAGGAGGCGGACGAGGAGCGCTATGAGCGCGGCGTGGCACAGGAGGGTGAGGGCGGCGAGGGGGATGGTGGCGGGCAGGAGCTGGACGAGGGCGGCGGCGAGGGTGTGGTCGGTGTCGATCATCGGGTAGACGACGGCCAGGGCGGGCAGGGCGGAGATGATCGGGACGAGGCCGAGGAGGGCGAAGCCGGCGCCGTAGGCGAGGTTCCAGGCGCGGGAGGCGCGGGCGGGGGTGGCGGGCCAGTCGGCGAGGGGTTCGGTGCTGGGGCGGGCCGGGGAGCCGTGCCAGTGTTCGCCGGGCGGGACGGTGCCGGTGACGCAGGATCCGGGGGCGATCTCGGCGCGGGCGCCGACGCGGGCGCCGGGCATGAGGGTGGCGCGGTGGCCGACGCGGGCGCCTTCGCCGACCTCGACGTGGCCGAGGTGGAGGGTGTCGCCGTCGAGCCACCAGCCGGCGAGGTCGGCTTCGGGTTCGAGGGAGCTGTGGGCGCCGAGGCGGGCGAGGCCGGTGACGGGGGGCAGGGTGTGCAGGCGCACGCCGGGGCCGACGCGGCAGCCGAGGGCGCGGGCGTAGCGCACGGCCCAGGGGGTGCCGGCGAGGGCGGCGGTGCCGAACATGGCGGTGTAGCGTTCGGCGGCCCACAGCCGCAGGTGGACGTGGCCGCCGCGGGGGTGGCTGCCGGGGCGGATGCCGGCGGTGAGGGCGCGGGCGCCGCCGGCGGCGACCAGGGTGCGGCCGGGGGCGCTGTAGAGGAGGGCGAGTCCGGCGGCGACGGGCCACCAGGAGCTGTGCGGGGCCCAGGTGAGGTGGTTGCCGGTGAGGTTGTCGAGGGCGATGAGGACGAGGATCCAGCGCAGTCCGGAGAGGGTGAACATGCCGAGGAGCAGGAGGGTCTGCCACAGGGCGGCGCTGCGGGGGGTGCGGCGTACGGTGCGCCGGTTCTGCGCGGGGGCGGCGGTGGTGTGGTCGGGGGCCGCGGCGGGGGTGAGGGTGTCGAGGTAGGCGGCGAGGTCGCCGAGGACGGGGTGGGCGTACAGGTCGGCGACGGAGACGCCGCTGTGGCGGGTGCGCAGGTCGGAGACGAGGCGGGCGGCGGTGAGGCTGGAGCCGCCGAGGGCGAAGAAGTCGTCGCCGGTGCCGGGGGCCATGCCGAGCAGGCGTTCCCAGTGTCCGGCGAGCCAGCCGGCGGTGCCGTCGGGGGTTTCGGCGGGGCGGTCGGCGCCGCCGGTGGTGGCGAGCGGCCAGGGCAGGGCGTTCCGGTCGACCTTGCCGGAGGTGCGGGTGGGCAGGGAGTCGACGAGGGCGAGGACGGGAACCAGCGGGGCGGGCAGGCGTTCGAGGAGTTGCCGGCGGGCGGCCGCGAGGTCGGGGGTGGTGCCGGGCCGGGCGACGAGGTAGCCGACGAGCAGGTCGGCGCCGGCGGGGGTCTTGCGGACGGCGGCGGCCGCGGCCACCACGTGCGGCAGGGCCTGGAGGGCGGCGTCGATCTCGCCGAGTTCGATGCGGCGGCCGCCGAGTTTGATCTGGTCGTCGGCGCGGCCGAGGAAGACCAGGCCGTCGGGGTCGTTGCGGACCAGGTCGCCGCTTCGGTAGACGCGCGGGGAGGCGAGGGCGGGGTGGGCGCCGAACTTCTCGGCGTCCTTGGCGGGGTCGAGGTAGCGGGCGGTGCCGACGCCGGTGATGAGCAGTTCGCCGGTCTCGTACCAGGGGACGGGGTTCCCGGCCTGGTCGACGACGGCGATCTCCCAGCCGTCCAGGGGGGCGCCGATGCGCACGGGCCGGCCGGGGAGCATGCGGGCGGCGGTGGCGACGACGGTGGTCTCGGTGGGGCCGTAGGTGTTCCAGAACTCGCGGCCGGGGGTGGCGAGGCGGTCGACGAGTTCGGCGGGGCAGGCCTCGCCGCCGACGATGATCAGGCGCACGTCGTCCAGGCATTCCTGCGGCCACAGGGCGAGCAGGGTGGGGACGGTGGAGATGGCGGTGATGCGCCGTTCGACGAGCCAGGGGCCGAGGTCGGTGCCGGCCTTGACGAGGGAGCGGGGGGCGGGGACGAGGCAGGCGCCGTGGCGCCAGGCCAGCCACATCTCCTCGCAGGAGGCGTCGAAGGCGACGGACAGGCCGGCGAGGACGCGGTCGCCCGGGCCGAGGGGCTGGCGGCGCAGGAAGATGCGGGCTTCGGCGTCGACGAACGCGGCGGCGCTGCGGTGGGTGACGGCGACGCCCTTGGGGCGGCCGGTGGTGCCGGAGGTGAAGATGATCCAGGCGTCGTCGGCGGGGGTGGGCCAGGCGGGGCGGCCGGAGGGCCGGGCGGCGGGTCCGGCGTAGAGGCGGCGTTCGGCGCCGATGACGGCGCAGACGGCGGCGTCCTGCCAGATCATCTCGGCGCGTTCGTCGGGGTCGTCGGCGTCCACGGGGACGTAGGCGGCGCCGCAGCGCAGCACGGCGAGGACCGCGACGTAGAGGTCGGCGGTGCCGGAGGGGATGCGCACGCCGACGCGGTCGCCGGTGCCGATGCCGTGGGCGGCCAGCTGTCCGGCGAGGGCGTCGACCTCGTGGAGCAGGGCGCGGTAGCCGAGGACGGTGTCGCCGGTGTCGAGCGCGGTCGCCTCGGGGTGGGCGTCGGCGGTGGCGGCGATGACGTCGAGCAGGCTGCGGGGGTGGGCCGGCTGGGCCACCGGCCAGCCGGCCGCGGGGCCCGGGTGCGGGCGGTGCAGCGTGCCCGGGCCGGCCGTGTCGTGGCGTGCGTCCATGGGGGTGTTTCCTCGGCTCCGGTTCTGGGGGGCGCGTACGGGCTGTGTCGGGGGTGACGGGAGGTGACACTGAGGTCATCTGCGGGCGCGCCCACCCACCATGACTCCGCTGGGAGTCCGCTGGATGCAGCGGGGGTGCGGTCAAAGGAAATTCTCATCATCGATGCCGAATGGGGCCGGCAGGGCGTGATTCGAATGTCATTTCGGTGTTTTTGGGCGTTTTCGCTGGTGAAGCGTAATCGCCGAGCAGTGAAACGACGTATCGGGAGAGGCAAGAGTGATGAACACCATGGCGTCGGGCACGGTACCGGTAGTGAGGGGGGCGCTACCGAATCGGGGGGTTTTGGTCGGATCATCACCCCGTTCACGCCTCCCACATGGTCGTGTGGGATTCTCTCGCACCCCTCACCGTGGGCGCTTCCTGTGAGCAAGCTGTGGAATGGGGACGACGCCAGGGCATTTCCTGAGGAAAACGAGGGAAATCCTTTACCGAACGGGCGTGTCATCGGCCGGAATGCGTGCGATCTCGTCTGGTACGTGGCGTACGGATCGAACCTGCACGCGGCCCGGCTCGCCTGCTACCTGCACGGCGGCCGTCCCAACGGCGGAGCGCACACCTACCCCGGATGCCGTAACCGCAGCCCCGCGCGCCGCGCGGTCGCGACCTCGCTGCCGGGCACCCTGTACTTCGCCGGCCGGTCCCTGACCTGGGGCGGCGGCTCGGCCTTCTACGACCCGTCCGTGCCCGGCGGCGCCCCCTGCCGGGCCTACCTGCTGACCGGCGGCCAGTTCAGCGACATCGCCGCCCAGGAGATGCGCCGCTCCCCCGGCGCCGACCTCGACCTCACCCGGGTCCTCGCCGAGGGCCGCGCCGAGCTCGGCCCGGGCCGCTACGAGACGCTGCTGCACGTCGGCGAGCTGGACGGACACCCGCTGCTGACCTTCACCGCCCCCGGGGGCGTGGCCGGCGCCGCACTGAACGCCCCCTCGGCCGCCTACCTGCGCACCCTGGGCGCCGGCCTGGCCGAGTCCCACGCCTGGGGGCCGTGGCGCACCGCCGGCTACCTCGCCACCCGCCCCGGCGCCGACGGGCACTGGACCCCGCGCGCGGTGGCGGCACTGCTGGGGTGAGCGGGCACCGGGCGCCGCACGCCGGAGCGAGCCGGGCAGGGCGGGCACCGGATCGGCTCGGCCACCCGCCCGCTCAGGCCCGGACGGGCGCGGTGGCGGACGGCGGGGAGCAGCGCGCGGTGGTCGCACAGACCGCCAGCTGCTGCCGGGCCCCGTCCCGCAGGACCTGCACGTTCCACAGCACCGGGTACGGCAGGCCGCAGATCGCGCAGTTGCGCCCCGGCGCCGCGGCGGGCTGCGCGTACGGGTTGACCGGGGGCGGGGAGGACCACGGCGGGGACGGCGGCGGCACCGGCTGGGACGGCGGGGACGGCCGGTGGGACGGCGGCACCGGAGGGGGCACGGACACGGGTGCGGCCGGTGCCGGGTGCCGGGCGGGCGGGGGCCCGAACCCGGGGGCCGGTGGGGGCCCGAACCCGGGGGCCGGCGGCTCCGCGGGCGGGGTCGGCGGCGGAGGCGGAGGCACCGGCGGCACGGCGGGCGCGGGCACCGGCACTGGCACCGGCGGTGTCGCGGGCGCGGGCGGCGCCGCGGGCTGAGGGGGCATCGCGGGCTGGGGCGGCACCGGGGGCATCGGCGGCGCCGGCGGCGTCTCGTCCCAGATGCGCGCGTCCCGGAACGGGGTGCGGAAGTCGTGCCCGCACTTGTCGCAGGTGGTGAGCACGGCCTCCGCGCGCTGGTCGCCGCACGCCGGGCAGAAGGTGACGGGGCGTTCGTCGGCCTCGGTGCTCTCGCAGCGGGTGCAGATGAAGTCGGGTTCCAGCTTGGCCTGGCGGAACACGGTGCTGAAGACCTGGAAGGGGTTGGGGTCGTTGCGCCCGGCGGTCGCACCGAGCACGGACACCAGCATCTTGAGGTTGCGGTTCCTCGACCGCAGCCGCTTCAGGTCCAGGTTGACGACCTTGGGGTGCTTGCAGTCGCGGCACACGCACAGCGTGCGCACGGGCAGCCGGGAGCGGATCGCCGCCTGCTGGTGCAGGAACTGGAAGGTGAGCCGGTGGCCGTCCGGGACCTCCACCGTCTCGACCCCGTAGGCACCCCGGGAGAGCCTGGTCTCGACCAGCGCGGCGAGATCGAACACCTTCGCCCTGAGCGCGTCCGGCAGCGAGGGCGCCCCGCCCGCGGGCACCCGCTCGGAACCGATCAGCGCGGGGATCGCCAGCAGCGCGCCGACGGCGGGCATGCCGAGCACCACCAGGCCCGCGTCCGAGACGAACCGGACGTGGGTGATGCCCGCCCAGCCCGCCGGGCCGCCGCTCCTCGTCCCGCCCGAAAGGCGGCCGGAGAACATCGAGGCGGCCCCGTCGACGAGGCGCTGGCCGGCGGCGTGGCCGCGCTCGGCGACGTCCGAACTGCGTTGCCGTGCCCACAGGTGCGGGGCGGGGAACCCCTCGGCGGCCGTCCCGGGGACGAGGGCGGCGAGCGCCTCGTCGACGGCGGCGAGCATCGACAGGAACGCCTGCTGGAAGGGTCCCTGCACCCCCACCATCACGGTGGACAGCGCCCGGTCGGAGAAGTGCACGCGGACCAGCGCCGCCTGCGGCCCGGCATCGGGGAGCACGTTCATCCGCGCCAGGATCGGCACCTGGTCCGGCATCATCATCACCGCCCGCACGGCGGAGCCGCGGTGGGCCTCGATGACGGTGGCGAGGTCCGCGGTGAGCTGGAAGCCGGAGCGGTGGAGCACCGCCGCCACGGCGCTGCGGACCCGCTCCGGCGCAGCCGCGATCCGGCGTTCGGCGTCCAGGGTGATCGAGGGCACGGCACCTCCGGTGGCGGCAGGCGGGGAGGATCGGTCCGTCCGGCGCCGGGCGCCGAATGTCCGGGACAGCGTCAGATCAGGTCCTCGTAGGACGCGTCGGTGTCGTGGGCCGTCTCGCCGCCGTGGAACGGATCGCCGTCGTGCGCCGCGTCGACGTCATGGGACGAGCCGTGGTCGCGGGTGAAGCCGTTGTCGTCGGAGGAGTGGCCGCCGTCCTCCTCGGTGTGACCGTCGGACGTCCCGGACTCGTAGGAACCCGCGGCGGTGTAGGTCTCCGCCACGGAGAGGTAGGCCTCGAAGGTGACCTCCGAAACCTCCACCACCTCCGCCACCTCCGCCACCTCCACGACCTCGACGACCTCGACGACCTCGACCGCGTGGACCTCGTGGACCTCGTGCCCGTCGGTCTCGGTCTCGACCGCGAACGCGCTCTCCGTGTACTCCTCGACCACGACGGCTTCGGTCTCGGAGTGGGCGAGCGAGGTGCTGCTCTCCTCCACGCCGTAGCCGTCCACCAGGAATCCGTCCCACTCGCCCATGCGCGCCCCCAAACGTCGTCGGCATCCCGGTCGGACCGGCCCCCCGGCACGTCCGGGGATCACCATAGGGCCCGACGACGCCGCGCCACAGCGGAGTTCGCGATTTGACCGGTGAAGCCGCGACCGGGGCTGCCGTCCTCGGCGGTGACGGTGGATCCGGTCCGGTCGTCCGGGCCGGACGAACCGCCGGCGGGGCTCAGTGGGCGTCGCGGCACGGGTCGGTGCCGGAGGGGCACACCGCGCCGTCGCCGCTCCCCGAGACCGGCACCGCGTGGACGTAGGCGTACTGGACGACGGTCACCGCCCGTCCGCCGCCGAGGTCGACCACCCGCTGGTGCAGGTCGCCGTAGAGGGCACGGTCGTCGCCCCTGAGGACGACCGGTCGTACGTCGCCGGGGAAGAGCGTGAAGAAGGAGAGCCGCTCGGGGACGCCGATCATCTTCGCCTCCCGCATGGCCGTGAAGACGCCGATCCGGTCACCGATGATCGCCGTGGACAGCCCGGCGTCGCCCCGGGTGATCGAGGCGAGGCACACGTAGGAGTCGTCCGCGAGCCACGCCGCGTCGGCGTCGCCCCCGCCGTCGTCGCCCAGCACGACCAGGTTCGCCAGCGAGGGGACCGGGCAGCGCGGGGTGTTCCGGCGCGCCCCGGCCAGCTCGTCCACGATCCACTGCGCGGACGCCGAGGCGGGCTCGGGCAGCACCACCGGCTGCACCGTCGCCGACGGCCGGGCCGACACGGGTGGCGCCCCGTCACCCCCCTGCCCCGTGCAGGCCACCGCCCCCAGCGCCAGCACCACCGCCGCCGCGCACCCGCCCCACGCCGTCCGCCTCATCACGCCTCCCCCGCGTCGTTTCCCCCGCACCCTGCATCCCGGGATCCGGGTTGTTCCGGGTGCCGGGTTCCGGATCATGCCCGACCCGGTGGGCGGATGTGTCCGCGAGCGGCAACATCCTTGTACCGGAGATGTGTTGAGGGGCCCGAAAGCTCAGCGGAGGCTCAGACCGCCGGGCCCGCACCGTTCCGGGCTCAGGCGGCCGGCGGCGCGGGCGCCAGGCCGTCGGCGACCAGCCCGGCCAGCACCGCCTGCCCCAGCGCCTGCACGGCGGACTGCGGGCGGACCATCACGGTGAACTCCTTGATCCGGCCCTGCTCGTCGAAGTGCAGCAGGTCGATGCCGTGGATGTCCTTGCCGCCGGCCACCGCCCGGAAGAGCAGCACCGCCGTGGGCGCCTCGGTGCCGTCGGTGCTCGTCTGCGCCGTGCCCGTGTGGTCGCCGACGTAGCGGAAGTCCTCGAAGGTGCGCAGCAGCACGCCGAAGAGGCCGAGCACCATCGGCTTGCCCTCGAAGGGGGTGAACTTGACCGGGCTGTAGAAGCGGATGTCGTCGGTGAAGAGGTCGTCCAGCGCGGCGAGGTCGCGGTGGTGCACGGCGGTGCGGAAGCGCTCGGCGGTGGCGGCGTTGGCGGCAGCGTTGGCGGTAGTGGCGGCGGCGGTCATGGGCTCGCACTCCTCGGTCGGTCGGACACTCGGGTACTCATGAATATGACTGGTCAGATTCATGAGTACCATGGCAGGTGCACTCCACGACAGGGAGCCGGGCGACAGGACGGGGAGGACGGACGACGATGGCACTGCGCCACGCCGTACTGGCCGCGCTGCTGGACGGCGAGACCAGCGGCTACGAACTGGCCAAGGCCTTCGACCTGGGCGTGGCCAACTTCTGGTACGCCCAGCCGCAGCAGCTGTACGCCGAGCTGGCCCGGCTGGAGCGGGACGGGCTGGCCGCCGGGCGCGAGGTCGTCCAGGACAACCGGCCCACCAAGCGCCTCTTCCACGTCACCGACGCGGGCCTCGCCGAACTGGAGGCCTTCGCCGAGGCGTCCGCCAAGCCGTCCTTCGTCCGCGACGACCTGATGGTCAAGGTCCGCGCCGCCGACCGCCTCGACCCCGCCGTCCTCCTCGAACAGCTCGCCGAGCGCGCCGAGTTCGCGCAGGCCAAGGTCGACCTGTTCGAGCGGATGCTGCACGCCATGCGCGGCGGCCGCAGCGAGGCCGACCACCTGCGCGAGGGCGAGCGCATCGGCCCGTACCTGACCTGCCTGCGCGGGCTGGCCTTCGAGCGCGGCAACCGCGACTGGTGCCGGGAGGCGATCGCCGTCCTGCGTGAGCGGCGGGCCGCCCGCACCGGGCACTGAACCCCCGTGCCGGCGCCCGCCGCTCTGAACGGGGCCGGCCGCCGGGCGGGTCGCCGGGCCGCGCCGCTGACCGCAGCCGGGCGCGCCCGAACGCACCGGTGCCGCCCGGCGAACGGCCGGGCGGCACGAGGGAGGCCAGGGGACGGTCAGGGGACGGTCAGGGGGCGGGGGTCAGGCGTGGGGCGCCCAGAAGGCGACCAGCCGGGCGACACCGTGCTCGACGCTCTTCCAACTCCCCTGGAACGTCAGGACCGCGGCCGCCGCCGTCGGGAAGCCGGAACGGTTCATCCGCGCGAGCGGGTCGCCCTCGGCCTCGCCGGCCAGGGCGTCGGCCAGCGCGTGGACACCGGGGTTGTGACCGACCACGGCCACGTCCTGGACCTCGTCGGACACCTCGGTGAGCAGCGCGACGAGTTCCCCGAGGCCGGCCCCGTACAGCCGTTCCTCGTAGACGGTCTTCGGGGTGGCCGCCAGTTCGGGGACGACGAGCCGCCACGTCTCCCGGGTCCGCCGGGCGGCCGAGACGAGCGCGAGGTCGGGAGTGAGACCGGCACCGGCGAGCCAGCGGCCGAGCACCGGCGCGTCCTTGCGGCCCCGCCCCGCGAGGGGGCGCTCGTGGTCGTCCACATCGTCGGGATGCTCGGCCTTGGCGTGGCGGATCAGGACGATCCGGCGCGGCAGTTCCTCGGGCATCGGGCTTCTCCCTCTCCCCCGCGGCGGGACCTCCCCGCACGGGCGCGACAGCGACGATCGTGGCAGCCCCGGCCGGTCGGCCGTCCCGCACCTGCCGCCGTGACCGGTACGGGTCGGCGAGGTTCACCCGTGCGGGGGGACGGACCACCGGCCCCGGCCCGTCGCCCCGCCACCG
The DNA here is from genome assembly GCF_042735125.1 of Kitasatospora sp. NPDC059599. Lineage (NCBI taxonomy): Bacteria > Bacillati > Actinomycetota > Actinomycetes > Kitasatosporales > Streptomycetaceae > Kitasatospora > Kitasatospora sp. NPDC059599. The sequence goes on from NZ_JBHWCL010000040.1 coordinate 38,762, forward strand.
GCTCCACCCGCCCGCTCAGTTGAGGAACGACTCCGGCCCCAGCCGCCCCCACACCACGAACGCCGCCAGCAGCACGTAGACCGCGTCCACCGCCACGAGCCCGTACTCCCGGCGCCGCGCCCGCACCGCCGCCGCCCCTGCCATCAGCAGCACCAGTCCGACGGCCGCCAGCGGCACGAACACCGGCGCGATGTCCAGCACGGCGGGCAGGACCAGCCCCACCGCCGCCAGCACCTCCACCGCGCCGATGGCCTTCACGGCGCCCGCGCCGAAGTCCTCGACCCATCTGCCGCTGCGCCCGGCGGCGGCGATCTTCGCCCGGGGCACGGCCATCTTGAAAACGCCGCCCGCCAGGTAGACGGCGGCCAGCAGTGCGGTGACGATCCACAACGCGACGTTCACGGCGATCTCCTTGCGGGTGTGCGGGTGTGCGAAGGGGGCCGGGGCCGGGCCGGTCAGAGGCTGTGCCGGCCGTGCTCGTAGCCGCCCGCGGGCTGACGGGTCATCACGTTGCCCCGATTGAAGGCGTTGATCACCGAGATCACGCAGACCAGCGCCGCGAGCTGCTCCTCGTCGTAGTGCTTCGCCGCGTTCTCCCACGCCTCGTCGCTGACCCCGCCGGCCGCGTCGGCGATCCGGGTGCCCTGCTCGGCCAGCTCCAGGGCGGCCCGCTCGGCGTCGGTGAACACCGTCGCCTCCCGCCACACCGCCACCAGGTTCAGCCGGGCCGCCTCCTCCCCGGCGTGCACGGCGTCCTTGAAGTGCATGTCGACGCAGTACCCGCAGCCGTTGATCTGGCTGGCCCGCAGCCGCACCAACTCCTGGGTGGCGTACGGCAGGACCGCGTCGGTGACGGCCTGGCTCGCGGCGATCAGGTGCTTGTAGACCTTGCCCATGACGGGGCTGGCGAAGGGGCTCAGGCGGGCTTCCATGGCGTGCTCCTCGGTACGTTGTCCGTTGCTGCCCTCTCAGACAGGACAGCCGTCCGGACTGTGACAGGGCCCGGATGTGACGCGCGCCACCCGGGGACGGGGCGGGCGCCGGGGGGAGGAGGATCCATGGCGGGACCGGCGGAGTCGGCGGGCACGGCGGAGACGGCGGACGGTAGGGCGGCAGGGGCGGAGGCGGGCGTGGCGGAGGCGGTCCGGTACCGGCCGCTGCTGTTCTCCATCGCCTACGGGATGACCGGTTCGGTGGGCGACGCCGAGGACCTCGTCCAGGACGCCTTCCTCGGCCTGACCCGGGCCGGCCGGGCCGGCACCGAGGTCGCCGACCCGAAGGCGTACCTGGCCACCACGGTCACCCGGCTGGGCATCAACCACCTGGCGTCGGCCCGGGTGCGGCGCGAGACCTACGTCGGCGAGTGGCTGCCCGAGCCGGTGGTGGCGTTCGCCGACCGCCCCGGCGGCCCGGCCGAGCACGCCGAGCTGGCCGACACCCTGTCGATGGCCTTCCTGCTGATGCTGGAGGCGCTCTCCCCCGCCGAGCGGGCGGTGTTCCTGCTGCGCGAGGCGTTCGGGTACGGCTACCCGCAGGTCGCGGAGATGACCGGGAAGTCCGAGGCGAACTGCCGTCAGATCTTCGCCCGGGCCCGCAGGCGCCTGGCCCCGGGCCCCGGCGGCCGGCCCGCCCGGGAGCGGGCCACGGCGCGGCGCGCGGAGGGTGACGAGCTCGCCCGCCGCTTCTTCGCGGCCACCGAGGGCGGGGACCTGGAGGCACTGCTCGACCTGCTCGCGCCCGACGTCGTCTTCCACGGCGACGGCGGCGGCAAGGCCAGGGCGGTCGGCAGGTCGGTCAGCGGTCTGCGGCGCGTCGCCCAGCTGCTGCTGTTCGGCTTCGGCCGCAACCGCGCACTCGGCATCTCCCGGTGCTACGCCCGGGTCAACGGCCGTCCCGGCGCCGTCCTGCTGGACGCCCGGGGGCGCGTCGCCGGTGTCATCGCGCTCGACATCGCCGACGGCGCCGTCCGGGCGTTCCACTCGGTGTCCAACCCCGACAAGCTCGCCCACCTCGGGCCGGTCTCGGACCTCGGCCTGCGGCCGCGCAGGTAGCGGGCACCGGAAGCGGGCACCGGAAGCGGGAAGCGAGGCGGGAAGCCGGGCGGGGCCCTACCGGCCGGCGGCGGCCGATCCGGCCCGGCCGCCGCCGAAGACCTCGGCGACGAGCCTGTGCACCGCTTGCTGGAACGCCGCCGCCAGGGACAGTTCGGCGTCGTCGACGTAGTTCAGTGCGGCGGTCAGGGTCGTGCGGCCGTCGGGCGTGCTGTACATCAGCGCCCCGTGGCCGGCCATGCCGCCGTTGTGGGTGATGACGGTGCCGCCGCCGTCGACCTCCTGCACGAACACGCCCAGGCCGTAGCCCGCCTTGGGGTGCGGCGTGCACATCTCGGCCAGCAGCGGGGCGGGCAGGAGCGTGCCGCCGGTCAGGGCGGAGATGAAGGTGTGGAGGTCCCGGGTGGTCGAGATCATGTCGCCGCCGGTGGAGATCCAGGACGGGTTCTGGCGGGTGACGTCGACGGTGTGGCGGCCGGCGTCCTCGTAGCGGTAGTAGGCGTGGGCGTACGGCTCGGGGATCTCCGGGTCGGTGCCGGGCAGCAGGGTGCCGGTCAGCCCGAGCGGGCCGAGGACCAGCCGCTGCATCTCCTCGGCGAGCGGGCGGCCGGTGACCTTCTCGATCAGCAGCCTGACCAGCACGTAGTTGGTGTTGGAGTAGCTCCAGTCCGTTCCCGGCTCGAACCGCGCCGGCCTGGACAGGGCGAGCCGGACCAGTTCCTCGGGCCGGTGGGTCGCGAAGCGGTTGTCCACCCATTCCCGGCCCGCGGTGGTGGCGGCGATCCCGGGCGCGAACGTCCCGTCCTCGTAGTACTCGCCGGTGAAGTTGAACACCCCGCTGGTGTGCTGCAGCAGCATCCGCGCCGTGATCCTCGGGTCCGGCCCGAACTCGGGCAGGTGGTCGGCCACCGGGGCGTCCAGGTCGATCGCGCCCTCGGCCACCAGGCGCAGCGCCGTGGCCGCGGTGAAGGTCTTGGTGTTGCTGCCGATCCGGACGTGCCCGTCCACGGGCGGCTTCGCGGTGTCGCCCAGCTCGCGCACCCCGGCGGTGCCGGCCCATGCGCCCTGCTCGTCGTGCACGCGCAGCGTCACCCCGGTGAATCCGGATCCGACCATCTCCTCGATGGCCTTCTGCAGGTGCGGGCGGTCCTGGCCGGCGGGGGTGGTGGTCATGGTGGTGTGCTCCTCGGGGTCCGTTGTCCGTGATCCGTCGTCCGTCTTTCTGACAACGGAAACGCTACGTTGCGTTCATGGACCCAGCAACGGAACCGTTGCGGGAAATCTGCATAAGTGCAGGTGGGTGACGTTAAATCATTGCAACGGCTGGAGATCTAACGCAACAACAGCAAGCCTTTCGTTGCACTGGATCGAGAGTGAACGCTATGGTGACGGCACCCACGGCCCACGAAGGAGAGCGAGCGCGCGATGCCCGGAGGCAGACTCACCCAGCAGGAACGCCAGCAGATCGCGCTGGGACTGGCCGACAGCCTCGCCTACGCGGAGATCGCCCGGCGCCTCGACCGCCCGACCTCGACCGTCACCCGCGAGGTCATGCGCAACGGCGGCCCCACCGGCTACCGCGCCGACCTCGCCCACCGGGCCACCGAACACCGCGCCCACCGCCGCAAGAAGGCCGCGCCCCGCCCGCCCGGCACGCCCCCGCAGACGCACGGCCGCGACGCCGAAGCCGTCCGCGCGTACGAGGAGACGTTCACCACCGTCTTCATGGGCCAGGGCCTGCCCACGATGACGGCCCGGGTGCTGGCCGCCCTGTACACCACCGACAGCGCCAGCCTCACCGCCGCCGAACTCGCCGACCGCCTCCGGGTCAGCCCGGCGTCCGTCTCCAAGGCGGTCGCGTTCCTCGAAAGCCAGGGCCTGATCCGCCGCGAACGCGACGAACGCCGCCGCGAGCGCTACATCGTCGACGACGACGTCATGTACCAGTCCACGATGGCCGGCGCCCGCGGCACCGCCGAACTCGCCCGGATCGCCCGGGAGGGCGTGAGCGTCCTCGGCCCCGGCACCCAGGCCGCCGCCCGGCTGGAGAACATCGCCCGCTTCGTCGACTTCGTCTCCGAGAACATCGCCCGCGCCGCCGACCAGGCCCGCGACATCCTCCACACGAAGCCCGTACCCGCCCCGGACGGCCGTTCCTGAGCGACCGTCGGACCGCCCGGGGCCGGTGGCGACCGGCCCCGGGCGGCGGGTTCACCGCCCGCCGGGGCGCAGGCGGGTGAACCAGCACGCCACGAGGAGGTTGGGGACCCAGCACAGCCAGGCGACCACCGTGTACGAGGTGCGGAAGTCCAGGTCCGCCGCCTGGGCGGTGACCAGCATCAGCCGCAGCGTGACCGCGGCGAAGGTGAGCGCGAAGCTGCGGACCATCCAGCGGCGGTGGTCCTCGATCCGGCGTCGCAGGATCATCCGCAGGCCGATGCCGCCGGTGACCAGCCAGGCCACGCCCAGGCAGGCGAAGCCGAGCCGGGCGACCGGCCCCCCGTAGGCGACCGGCGCCAGCAGCAGCGCGCCGATCCCGCCGACCAGGCAGCCCAGCAGGTAGACGACGCCGACGCGGCGGTGCCGACGGGGCCACCGCTCCCGCAACCGGGCCGCGAACTGCCACGGCCCGACCGCGAGCGCCACCGCCGCGCCGGATATGTGGATGCCGAGCGGGAGTTCGTGCGCCAGGTAGGTGGCGCGCTGATTGCTGAAGAACACCTCCGGGTCGAAGCCCGCGTAGCGCGCGGCGAGCAGGACGATCAGCGTGGACGACACCGTCATGAGGGCCCAGCCGGCCCGAGTGATGCGCATGCCCGAAGTGTCGGGCGCGGCAACCCGGCCGGCATCAGGGCCAACCCCGAGAGGAATCCCCGAAAGAACCCTCATTTTCCTTGGCAGAAAAGGGAGTTGGAGGCTTTTGCGCACCACCGCGGTCCGCGCCATGAGGCTGTCCCCCCAATCCTCCCTGAGGTGATCCCGAGCACGCCCCGGTGCGGGCCGGACCTGGTTAGCGTCCGGACATGACGTCGAATCACCGAAAGCACCTCGCCGTGGCGGCCACCGTCGCCGCGCTGCTCGCCGCGAACGCGGCCACCGCCGTCGCCCGGCCCGCCTCCGCTCCCGCATCGTCCACGGCGCCTTCCACCGCGCCGTCCACCGTTCAGCGGCTACGCCAGGACGTGGCGGCGATCCACGCCCTGGGGATCAGCGGCGTGCAGGCCCGCACCGTCGCACCCGACGGCCGCCAGGCGGTCGCCACCGCCGGCACCGCCGACCTGCGCACCGGCCGCCCGGTGTCGCCCGACGGCTACTTCCGCATGGCCAGCACGGCCAAGACGCTGGTCGCCACCGTGGTCCTGCAGCTGGAGGCCGAGGGCCGGCTGTCCCTGGACGACCCGGTCGGCCGCTGGCTGCCGGACGTGGCCTGGGGCACGGCCTACGACCCCGCCCGGATCACCATCCGCGACCTGCTGCGGCACACCGGCGGCATCTCCGACGCCGGCCTGCCCGGGTACCGCACCGCGGACGAGTACGACCACCAGCGCTTCCTCACCTACAGCTCCGAGGAGTTGGTCACCCGCGCCATGGCCCAGGAGCCCGCCACGGGCTGGAGCTACTCCAACACCGGCTACGTCATGCTCGGCATGATCATCGAACGGGCCACCGGCCGCCCCTCCCACCAGGAGATCGAGGACCGCGTCCTGCGCCCGCTCGGCCTCCGGCAGACCCGGTGGACGGGCACCTCGCCCACCCTGCCCCGACCGCACGCCCGCGCCTACGAGTTCTACGGCCCCGGCGCCGAGAAGGACGTCACCGTGCAGATCCCGGTGTCCACCGAACTGTCGTGGGTCACCACCACGCAGGACGAGAACACCTTCTTCCGCGCCCTGCTCTCGGGCCGCCTGCTGCCGGCCCGTCAGCTGGCCGCGATGAAGGACGGGGTCGACGTCTCCGGGAACCCGCAGGCCGCCGCGATGTGGCCCGCCGGCACCCGGTACGGGCTGGGCCTGGTCGAGATCCCGCTGGACTGCGGAGGCAGGAAGGGGTCGTACTGGAGCCACGAGGGCGGGGACGGCGGCTACATCACCCTCAACGGCGTCACCGCGGACGGCCGGCGCAGCGCGGTGGTCTCCATGTCGGAGGCGCACGGCGACTCCCTGGACCACATCGTGGAACAGGAGAAGGCGGCCGGCGCCCTGATCGAGCACGCGCTGTGCGCGGGTGACTGACCGCCCGCCGGCGGTCGGCCGACCCCGGGCGGACGCCGGCGGTCACCCCGTCCGATGCGGTGGCCGGTAGAGGTCGTCGAGGCGCAGTGGCGCGGGCCGGGGCAGGGGTGGGCCGTCCGTTGGCAGGCAGGACTGGAGGAAGTACGCGAGCAGGCGGCGGGATGCGGCCGTGGAGGCCGCCGGGGACTCGCGCAGGACGCCTTCGTTGGCCAGGAGCAGAAGGGTGACGTCGCTGGGGTCGAAGTCCTTGCGCAGCTGTCCGGTGTCCTTCGCTCGCTGCACCAGCCGGGCGAGGCCCGCCTCGGCGCGGGCCCGCTCACGACGGACGTCGGGCGCGTCGGGGAAGCGGGAGAGGAACGCGGCGCTGAACCCGCGGTCCCGGACCTGCATCGTGCTCACCGTGGTGAGGACGGTGCGGAGTCCGCGCCAGGGATCGTCGTCCTGAAGGGCCTCGTCGAGGACTGCGACGCACTGGCCGAGCCGTTCGGAGAACGCGGCGGCGATCAGCGAGTCTCGTGTCGGGAAGTGCCGGTAGAGGGTGGCGGCACCCACGCCCGCCCTGCGGGCGATCGCGCCGGAGGACACGTCGGTGCCGTCGAGGGCGTACGCCTCGCGGGCGGCCTGGAGGAGCCGGGCGCGGTTGTGCCGGGCGTCGGCTCTCTGCCCCGGGGCGGAGGCTCCGGAGGCGGCGGGCGGCGTGTTCCGAGACGGTCGGGCAGGCATGTCTCCCACTTAATCACCGACGGAGGAGGTCGGCCGTTCAGCGGGTTAGCGTGATCCGGTGCCGCGGCGTCCCGCTGTCCCCTCTCCGCCGCAGAGGTGAGCGGCCGTCGGCTCTTCCGCCGAACGACGTGCCCCTGTGTGTACGGAGGTTGTCCGTGTTTGCTGTCCGGTATCACCGCTACGGCGGTTCCGAGGTCCTCGGCGTCGAGGAGGTCGAAGAGCCGCACGCCGCGCCCGGCCAGGTCCGCATCGCGGTGCGGGCCACCGGCGTCACCCCTGCCGACTGGTACCTGCGTTCGGGGTTGCTGCGGGACATCGTCACCGTGGACTTCCCCCACACACCCGGCATGGATGCCGCGGGAATCGTCGACGAGGTGGGAGAAGGGGTGACCGGCACCGCCGTGGGGGACGCGGTCTTCGGTCTCGTCCCCTTCGCGGACCTGGGAGGCGCCGCGGCCCAGTACGCCGTGCTGGAGGCTTGGGCGCCCAAGCCCCGGTCGTGGTCCTTCGAGGAAGCGGGTGGCGCCGCGGGCAACATCGACACGGCCACGCGCGTCCTGGAGGCCCTGGAAGCCGCCGAGGGCATGACCTTGTTGATCGACGGTGCCGCCGGCGGCGTCGGCACCATCACCGCACAACTCGCCCGGGCCCGCGGCCTCACCGTGATCGGCACCGCGAGCGAGGGCAATCACGGCTTCCTCGCACAGCTCGGCGTCGTACCGGTCACCTACGGGGCGGGGCTGGCCGATCGCCTTGCTCCCCTGGCCCCGCTCGGTGTCGACGTCGTTCTGGACGCGGCCGGCAAGGGCTCCCTTGCCGACCTGGTGGCCATCGCCGGCGACCCGCACCGGGTGGCGACCATCGCGGACTTCGACGCCGACCGGCACGGGGTGCGGTACCTCCGCTCCGAGGCGGGAGAGTCGCCGGGCTGGGCGGGACTGCCACTGGCGGCCGACCTCGCCGACCGCGGCCGCCTCACCGTCCCGCTGCACGCGGTGTTCCCGCTGAAGGAGGCCGCCACGGCTCATGACGCCAGCGCCACCGGCCACGCGCGCGGCAAGATCGTCATGACCGTGCCCTGACCCGGCGGACGGCGCCCTCGTCGCGCAGGCACCGCAGGCACCGCAGGAGCCGCAGGAGCCGCGATGGAGTAGCCCCGGGACGGGCGGAGCACGGGACGTCGGCCGGGCCGACGTCCCGTGCTGCGCTGGGGAGTTCGGGCCGCACGTCGGGCGGCACGTTGGGCCGCACGGAAAGGACGGCGGGGCCGCCCGGTGTGCTGCCAGGGCGGCCCCGCCTGCGGCGTGCCGGTGTCAGTCGACGGTGCCGAGCGGGATGTCGAGGTAGGACTCGGCGCCCTCCGGAGAGGTGATCTCGACGGTGGTCGGGGTCGAGTTGGCGTCGGAGAAGAACGGGTCGTGGGTGCCGATGACCAGCTGGAGCCGGCGGCCCCTGGCCAGGACGTAGTGGGCGGGCTGGAGGGCGAAGGTCACGGTGGTGGCCTGCCCGGCCTGCTGGTTGGTGACGGTGCAGGGCGCGTGGGTGATGATGTGGCCCTTGCCGGTGGCCGGGTCGCAGTCCAACAGGTACGCCACGATCGTGGCGTCCATCGCCCGCGGCTTCACCGTCACCCGCACCTCCAGGCCGCCCTGGACGCGCACCGGCTGCGGGAACGGCTCGGTGGTCCAGATCGCGGCGAGGTCGCGGTCGACCTCGGCGGTCTTGTAGACGTGGGGCAGGCCCATGCGCTCGGCCAGGCCGGTCTGCACCAGCTTCGGGGCGACGACGACCGCGGTGTCCCGGCCGGTGGCCTTGAGGGAGCGGGACCAGCCCGACTGCGGCGCGCCCTCGGCCAGCTGCGCGTCTCCCTGGCCCGCCGCCGGGCCGGCCAGGTGGAACCGCTTGCTCGGCAGGGCGTAGCTCGCCCAGTCCTCGTGGAAGAGGTCGGACAGCAGGTTGTGCATGTACTCCGAGCGGACGCCGAAGCGGGGCTCGCGTCCGTCGCCGGCGCTGCCGCCGAGGTGGTGGTCCAGCCAGCGGTAGGCCGTCTCGGTGGGCTTGGAGAGGAGGCCGGCCAGGCCGGGGAGTTCGCCGTTGCCGTGGTCGCCGACCTGGACGAGCAGCGACTTGGGCCCCGTCAGGCTGCTGAAGAGGTCGACGACGGCGGGCACCGAGAAGATCGTCTCGTGCCAGGCGGTGGTCAGCAGGATCGGCGTCGCGTTGTCGTTGTACGCGTCGAGGTGGGTGCGGGGCGAGCGCACCGCCGCGAAGTCCCGGACCTCGTCGTCGATGGCGTTGTTGCGGATCTTCTCGATGACGCGGCGGAACTCCTTCGAGCAGCGCTCCTCGCCGAAGAGCTGGACGAGGGCCTCGAAGGCCTTCAGGTGGCGGGTGCCGTTCTCGTACAGCGAGGCGAACAGGTCGCCCCAGGCGCTGGTGCCGGCCACCACCTTGACCCGGCGGTCCTTCGCGGCCGCCAGCAGGCTCGTCCCGGCGCCGTAGGAGGAGCCGAAGAAGCCGATCCGCTCGGGGTCGACGCCGTCGATCTGGACCAGCGCGTCGATGACCTCGGTGGCGTCGGCCACGTCCTGCGGTCCGGCGACGTGGATCTCGCCCCCGGAGGCGGCCAGGCCGCGCTGGCTGTACGCCAGGACGGCGTAGCCGCCGAGCGCCCAGCGCGGGAACATGCCGAGGTAGGCCCGGTGCCCGATGTTGATCAGCGGGGCGGGCAGGACGACCGCCGGACAGGTCTGCCCGGGCGCGAGGTTGCGCGGGACGCTCAGCGCCGCGTCGAGCATCGTCCCGTCCGCCATGGCGATCGAGAGCTCGCGGTATGCGGCGACCTCCGCGTACGTCTCGTAGGTGTCGGCCAGGCCCCACTGGTCGAGGCGGCCGATCCGGCGCGGCGACGGGTCCAGCAGCGCCTCACGGATCCCCTCCAGCCTGGCGAGGTCGTCGGCGTTGAGCGTGAACGGGCTGTCCGGGGAGCTGTCCATCGGCATGACGGTGAACGCCTTTCACGGAGGAGGAAGTGACGAAGTGTCAGCGCCATGCTCCATCCGTTGCGATCACCACGGTGTACCGACTGGCACCGATCACTCGAACGAGCGATCGGCGCCACTTAAACCTCCCGGCGCGAACAAGTTGGGCCGGCAGCCGGTGCTTTCACCACTGCCACCGAAGTCGAGTCACCCGGCCGGGGCCCGCCCGGCCCCGTGCGCCGGGCGGGCCCTGGCTGTCGCAGTCAGGCCGCGCGCTGGCCGTGCAGGAGGACGGGCAGGGCGCAGCCCGCCAACGCCTCGGTGATGCGGGCGAACTGGGCGGGGGCCGTGCAGTGCGGCAGGTCGTTCACCGGGACGAAGCGGGCGCCGAGCAGGCCGCTTCGGTGCTGCGGCGGGACGCTCAGCCGGGCGTCGTCGCGCACGGCGCCGCCGTCGAACACGAGGTTGAGGCGTTCCAGGTAGCGGTCGGCGGGGGTGAAGTCGACCGCGACGACACCGCTCAGGCGCAGGTGCAGGCCGGTCTCGGCGTGCAGGTGCCTCGCCGCCGCGACGTGCGGCGGCTCGTTCGGTTTCGCGGCGCCGCCCGGCAGGATCATGCCGTCCATGTAGTCCGGGTCGACCAGCAGCACGCCCCCGCGCCGGTTGCGCACGAGAACGAGACAGCCCAGCCGGCACACCGGCGGCTTGGCGAGGAGGCGAGGGTCACGCATCAGGGGTCACTTCCTGCGGGCGAGGAGTTCGGTCGTTCAGTCGTCGCGGGTCAGGCGCTCGTGGCGCAGCCCCTTGCGGAGCAGGTCGACGATGCGCAACAGATCGAGCGGGCGGGCCCGGCCGAGGTCGATCAGGTAGCTGCCGGTGAGGCGGCCGTAGTGCCAGTCCACCTCGACGGAGGGCAACGTCACGCCGCCGAGGGCCAAAACCGCGGTCAGGTCGTCCAGGACGCCGGCGGCCTGCCGGCGCTGCTCGGCGGTCGCGCGGGACAGGGGCGAAGGCACGCTCACTCCCCCGGCCGCTTGTGGACCTCGAAGACCCGCCAGGCGCTGTAGGCGTCGGAGAAGAAGGCGAACTCCTTCAACTCGCCGGTGGGCTGACGCAGCCACACGCCGTCGATCTCGTTGCGGACCAGGTAGCGGCGGGCCGCGCGGTCGAACCGGACGCCGTAGCCGTCGAAGCGGGGGGATTCGTCGTGGGGCATGGGAAGGGGAACCCTCTGCGATCGGAGTTTCACGTTCTGTGCATATGGTGGCCCCGCGTCACCTAGCATCGGAAGCCCAAACAACTTGACTCTGCGGCCACAGTGAACTTGGAGCAGTCATGGTGAACATCAAGGACGTCGACCCGGAGTCAGGTCCCTGGGCGCCCTTTGCCGTCCAACTCCGCAACTCACGCAGGGCAAAGGGCCTCAAGCAGTTCCAGCTCGCCCGCAAGTGTGGAGTCAGTGCGTCGTACGTCTCCTTCATCGAACTTGCGCGTCGACCACCGAGTAAGAAATTTGTTGCCAAGGCCGACGAAGTCCTGGAGACCGGCGGGACTTTGATGCTGATGTACTTCCAGGCCAAGCACACAGCCTTGGTACCGGGCTTCCCCGAGTACGCCAACTACGAGGCCACTGCGGAGAAGATCAAGCTCTTCGAGATCAACGTTGTCCCTGGACTACTGCAGACACGGGCCTACGCAGTCGCATGGGAACAGGGCAACCTTCGGCGCGGCACTGTCACGCCAGAACAGGCCCACGAGCGAATCGAGTTCCTGCTCGCCCGGCAGCACATCTACGACCGCGCGTCGCCACCGCTTCTGCACGCCGTGATCGACGAGAGCTGCCTCAGGCGGCCGATCGGAGGTCGAGACGTCATGGTCGAACAGCTGATCCACCTTGAGGAAATGGCCAAGCGACCCAAGGTCATCATCCAGGTGGCACCGTTTTCACTGGGCGAGGACAGGCCGTTCACTCGGCTGGTGCACCTCCTTACCATGCCCGACCGCAGAGTGCTCTCTTACGGCGAGACCGAGCAGCGCGGCTACCTCGATCGGGACGCTGACGCGATCACAGCATTGGCCAGCGACTACGATCGGCTCGTGGTTGAGGCCTTGGGCCAGACCGATTCGGTAGCCATGATCCGCGCTGTACGGAGGGACCTTGAATGGATGTCGACCTGACTGACGCCAACTGGCGGAAGAGTTCGTACAGCGGCAGCGGCGGCACCTGCGTCGAGGTCGCCGACGGCTTCGCCGGCGTCATGCCCGTGCGCGACTCCAAGGACCCCTCCGGCCCCGCACTCGTCTTCTCCTCCCCCGCCTGGCGGTCCTTCGTCACCGCCGTCCGCAACGGGGAGTTCGACGCCCGCTGAGCAGGTCCACGGGCCGATATCCCCTTGCCCGTCGGTGACGGCGGCGGATGCAATGTCCGCCATGACGACGACGCCACCACCACCCCCCGCTCCCGAGCAGGCCGACGGGTCCTCCATCCGGATCGGTGCCCTCGCTCCGCTGTCCCGGCCCGGCTGGGTCACGGCGGGCTGGCACCTGCACGCCGGGCTGGAGTTGGCCGTCCGTGAGGTCAACGCCGCCGGTGGGATCGGCGGGCGGCCGCTCGAACTCCTCGTCCGGGACACGGCGGCCGATCCGCAGGGGGCCGTGGCCGAGGTGGACGAGTTGGCCGCCCTGGGCGTGGCCGCTGTGGTCGGGGAGTACCACAGTGTCGTCGCCCAGGCCGTCGCCGCACGGGCCCACTCCCTCGGGCTGCCGTTCCTCTGCTCCTCGGCGGTGCTCGACGCGCTCACCGAGCAGCCGTCGGAGTGGGTCGCGCGGATCTGCCCGGCGCAGTCGCACGGTTGGCGGGTCTACGCGGATTTCCTCCTCGGCGCGGGCCATCGCCGGATCGCCGTCGCCGTCCAGCCGAACGTCTACTGGGCCTCCGGCATCCGCATCCTGCGCGAGCACCTGGCCGCGCGCGGCGCCACCGTCGTCGAGCTCGACGTGAACGCGCTCTCCCCCGCCGCCCTGGCGGACGAACTCGCCGGGGACGGCGCGACGGCGCTGCTCCTCCTGGTCGGTGCTGCGGACCCGGCGGCGGCGGTCGTCGAGGCCGTCCGCCACCACCCGCGCCTGGGCGGGGTCCTGATCGGCGCCCCGGCGGGTCAGCCGGAGTTCGCCGAGTGGGCGGAGCCGCTGGGCGCGGGCGGCTCGGGCGTCCCGTTCCTGCGCTACCTGCCCGAACGCCTCGGCCCGCTGGGCGCCCGGGTCGAGGCCACCCTGCGCGGGCAGTTGGGCACCGAGCCGTCCTTCGTCGCGTTCGAGGGCTACGACGCCGTCACCGTCCTCGCCGAGGTGCTGCGCACCGCCGGCCCGGACCAGGCCCGGATCGCCGGGGCGTGGCCGCGCGTCACCGTCGAGGGCACCCGCGGGCCGATCCGGTTCTCCCGGCCGCCGGGCGGCCGTGTCTGGCAGTGGGCGTGGCCGCCGGTGCAGGTCGTCGACCGGGACCCGGCGGCGCCGGAGCGCCTCCGGGTCCTGCACACCGGCTGAACGGACGTGCAGGAGCGGGACGTCGGCCCCGCCGACTTCCCACTCCTTCTGACGAATGATCACCCCGTCGGTTCGCGCTCCCTCGCGCTACTGTAAGCACCGGGCGCGAACCGGTTCCGGAAGGCCTCAGTAGTAGCCCTTGGTGCCGTCGAGGAGTTCGCGGACGACGTCCGCGTGGCCCGCGTGGCGGCCGGTCTCCTCGACCAGGTGGATGAGCATCCAGCGCAGGTTGGCGCCGCCGCTGCGGAAGCCGGTGTGGCGACCGGTGTCGTCCAGGGAGGCAGCGGCGACGATCTCGTTGCTACGGGCGCACTGGGCCTCGTACTCGGCGAGGAGTTCGGCGAGGGGGCGGCCGCCGGTGTGCCAGTCGGCGTCCTCGCTCGACTCGTCGAAGGACGGGTTCTGTGTCTCGTCGCCGTCGAGGAACAGCACTTCCAGCCAAAGGTGTTCGGTCCAGCGCATGTGGGAGACGAGCCCGGCCATGGTCATCGCCGGTGAGGTGGGGATGACCGAGCGGTGCGCGTCCTCGTCGCTCAGCCCCTCGCACTTCCAGCGCAGGATCTTCCGCTGCAGGTCCAACCAGCCGATGAGTGCGGTGCGTTCGTCCGCCTGGAACGGGGGACGGTGGAGTTCCGATGCCATGGCGGCGCACGATACCGGGGCGGCCGGGATGGGGCACCCGGTTTTACGTCCGGGCAGGGGCACGGTTTCGGGAACGGCACCCTGGTCGAGCGCGAGGAGCAGGCGGCTCGATCCAGGGAGGGAGCCACCCGAGAGCTTGGCGTGCGCGGACTACTTCGCCCGGCGTCCCATGGCCGACGCGGTGCCGATCAGGCACTCGACGTCGGTCGGGAAGCCGACGAGGGCGTAGGCAGTCAGGCGCAGGTGACCCTCAAGGCAGACCAGGTCGTCCCGCCTCTCGCCGACGAGGACGAGGACGAGGACGAGCGGAGGAACCCGCTCGCCTCCGATGAACGCGCGGGCCGAGTCGATGAACGGTTCGTTGGGCACGTCGAACGCCCGTAGCCCTGCCCTTGTTCTTGCTCTTTCCATAGGGTGGCGGACCTGCCTGAAGTTCGAGACCATCCGGTCATGCTGGATGGCACGGCAGGACAGGACCTTCCGGTCGGCTTCGGGTTCCGGCCGTATCGCGGCGACGAAGACCACGGCGCCATGGCCGCGGTGCGGCTGGGGTGTGCCGAACGGGACCGGGTCGATGCCCATTCGGTTGTGGAAGGGCTCCCGACAGCGGCCGAGATCGCCGAAGCCTCCGCCAAGGTGGAGGAGCCGTCCGAGAACCAGATCCTGGTGGTGTGCGACGGGAGCGTCGTCGGCTACTCGACGATCCGGTGGTGGCACGAGCGGGACGGTACGTGGCTGTACCTGCACAGCGGCTACCTCTTGCCCGAGCATCGCGGCCGGGGCATCGGCTCAGCCATGCTGAGCTGGGCCGAAGAGCGGATCCGCCGGCTCGTCGATCAGCACGGAACGGCGCGGACGGCAGTGATCGGCGCGAACGCCACGGCCTCCGAGCAGGACGCCACGGCACTTCTGCGCGCAGCCGGCTACCGACGTGTCTTCAGCCTGGTCGAACTGGAGCTGGGCGATCTGCGGCACCTGCCCGAGCCGGGCAGCGCACTGCCGGCCGGGATACGGACCGGGCCGATCGGGACGAGCCACTACCGTGCAGCCTGGAGGACGGTCGTCGATTCGTACGCGGACACCGGCTTCACGCAGAGATGGCCTTTCCAGGACTTCGTCGACACCGCCGACCCGGCATGCTGGAGGGCTGCCTGGAACGGGCAGGAGATGGTCGGCGTCGCCCTCTGCTCCATCCGCCGCCACGACCGCACCGTGGGCGAGGTGGAGGAGCTGAGTGTCCGGACGGACCGGCGACGCCTCGGTATCGGCCGGGCCCTGCTGCTGGACGGGCTGCGGAGCCTTCGCGCGCAGGGCGCAACGACCGCCCGGCTGTTCACGGGCACGGCGAACCCGCACCGGTCCTACGACCTTTACGAGAGTGTGGGGTTCCGGCGGCAGAACGAGTACGTCCGTTACCGCAAGCCGCTTGCCTGATCACCGGTCATCGGGCTGTCCGGTCAGTCCGTCCGGTTCGGTCCACCCGTGGACGGGCCGCAGGCCGGCTGCGGCAAGGTGGCCCATGGTTGCCGTTCTGCCGTTCTGCCGTTCTGCCGTTCTGCCGTTCTGTGGTCAGGCTTCGGCGCGCAGCCGGGTCCGGGTGCGCATCAGGATCCGGCCGAGCATGTTCCTGCCGGTGCCGGTGCTGCCGCGCCCCCAGTAGTGGTCGGTGGTGGTGTCCTCGACGATCTCCTGGTCGGCGGTGGACAGCAGGACGGCGCGGATGTCCTCGTGCGTGCGGAACTTGGCCTCCACCGCGCGGCGCATCACGTCGTCCTTGACGCGCTCCCAGTCCCGCCGCAGCGGCTTGGACCGGTCGCGGCCGAGTTCGGCGGCGCGCAGCGGTGTGCGGGCGCGGCGGATCAGGTCGGCGTGGCGGGTGCCGGTGAACTTCTGGGCCTGGAAGTAGTGTTCGGAGGTCGGCCACAGGTGGCCGTCGAGTTCCAGGGTGTGCGGGGAGAAGTTGGAGAAGCAGCCGTACGGGACGTCGTCGGCGCCGTAGAAGTAAATCGTCATCCGGGTGTCGCACGCAGTCGGGGCCGTCGGCGGGGTCGTGGGCGGGTCAGTCGGCGCTGGGCAGGGCGGGGGTGCCCCGGCGGATCCAGCGGCCGGCCGGGCGGCGTGGCGGGCGCACGACGACGCGGCCGAAGCTCTTGTGGCCGGCCAGTTCGACGCGCAGCGTGGCCGGGGTGCCGGCGTCCTGGGTCTGGCGGTTCCTGACGTTGGCGAACTCCAGTGCCAGGGCGTCGACGTCGACCGTGATACCCGGCCCGGTGATCAGCGTCAGGGTCTTGCCGCGCATGTCGAGGTCGATCCGCAGGGTGTCCTGGGTGATGACCGCCTCGGTGAAGTCGAGCGTCACGTCGCACCACTCCACGGAGAGTTCGATGCGGCGCGGCACGACCCAGCGTCCCGTCCGTTTGACGGTGGCCCACTTCTGGTCGATCCGCAGGAGGTCCTTGACGTCCGTCACGGCGCCGCCGGACAGCGACACGGGCGGCAGGTCGACGGTGAGGTCGGCGAGTTCGTCGACGGTGCGCGCGGACAGGGCGGCTTCGAGGCGCTCGTCGAGTTCGTCGGCGGTCAGGCGGCCGTCGCCCGCCGCGATCCGCAGCAGTTCGGCCACCCGGTCCCGGTCCGCGTGGGAGGCCCGCATCGCGGGCTGCGCACTGCGGCCGGTGTGGTTCCCGGTGGGTGGTGTCTCTGCCGGCATTGCGTCCTGTCCTGGGTTCGGCTTCTTGCTTCTCTTCTCGTTGTTCGCGCGGTGGGGGTCCAGCGGCGCGGACGGGACCCCACGCTATAGCGCGGCATGCGTTCCCGCCAGCGCCGATCCGGGCGGCCGGGTCCGGCCCGGCGGTGCGGGGCGGGCGGGGCGTTCCGGCGGGGTGACGGGGGCTCACCGTCCGGTCACGGCACGGCGGTGGTCTTGTCCGTGGCGCCGGGCCGGGGGGTGCCGTCGACGGCGACGCAGATGCCGAAGACGCGGTCGTGGCCGGTCCAGCCGTTGACGCGGCCCCGGTTGTTGCTGATCTGCACGCGTCGGCGGGCCGGGTCGACGGCCGACACCAGGTGCAGGTAGACGGTTCCGGCGACGCGGGCGAGGACGATGTCGCCCGGTTCGAGCCGGGCGGGGTCGACGGGGGCGACGCGCACCGGCTGGCGGCTGCGGATCAACGGGACCATCGAGGAACCGCTCGGCCGGAACTCGACGGTGGCCCCGCCGGCGACCCTGGCCGCCACCGCATCCAATGCACCCATCGGGCGATCGTGGCAGACCGGGGCGGGGTCGCCCCACCGGTTTTCCGCCCGCCGCGGTCACCGGCGGGGCGGCCCCTGCCCGGTCGGCCCGGGCCGCACCGCACCGCCCCCGGCGGCCGCGCCGCGGGGTGACGGGGGCTCAGCCGAACCAGCGGGCGAGGGCGGTGTCGAGCGGGGTGCCGTCGGTGTCGGTCCAGGCGAGGTAGCCGTCGGGGCGGACCAGGAGGGCCGTGGCGCCGTCGAGGTCCTCGTCGGTCGTGGCGACGACGTGGTCGACGCGGTCGGAGCGGTCGCCGACCGGGCGGGTCCGGCCGTCGAGGGAGAGCAGCAGGCCGCGGCCGGAGTGCATCAGGCTGCTGGCCCGGGTGGGGCCGTCCTGGGTGGTCAGGTCGAGGTCGATCAGCCGGGGGCCGACGCCGGGGTAGTGGAGGTCGAGGCCGGACATCATGCCGGCGACGTACCGGTTGGTGTCGGGCAGGTGGAGCAGGTCGGTCACGAGTTCTCGGACCGTGCCGATCTCCTCGTCCCGGCCGGCGTTCATGATCACGGCCTGGGCCCGGGTGTGGCGCAGGACGCGGGCGGCGACGGGGTGCCGTTCGTGGTGGTAGCTGTCGAGCAGGTCGGCGGGTGCCCAGCCGTGGATGGTGCCGGCGAGCTTCCAGCCGAGGTTGACGGCGTCCTGGAGGCCGAGGTTGATGCCCTGTCCGCCGACGGGCATGTGGATGTGGGCGGCGTCGCCGGCGAAGAAGACGCGGCCTTCGCGGTAGCGCTCGATCTGGCGGGCGGCGTCGCCGAAGCGGGAGGCGGCGTGCAGTTCGCCCAGTTCGGTGTCGGGGCCGTAGGCGGCGTGCAGGGCTTCGCGGACCTCGTCGGGGTGGACGGGTGAGCGGTGGTCGGGGCCGTCACCGGAGAGCTTGCCGAACAGGAGCCGGTACCGGTCGGGGCCGACGGGGTGCAGGATCGTGTGGTAGCCGCCGGCCGAGCGGGTGTACCGGCTGAAGTGCCCGCGTCCGGTGGGGACGGTGTCGGAGCGGGAGGCGAGGGTGAGGTCGGCGGCGACGGAGGAGATCCGGCGTTCGCGGCCGGGGAAGGGGACGTCCAGGAGCCGGCGGACGGTGCTGTGTCCGCCGTCGCAGGCGACGAGGTAGCGGCCGCGGATCAGGCCGTCGCCGGGGGTGGCGTCGGGGCCGGCGTCGGTGTGCCAGTGGGCGGTGACGCCGTCCGGGTCCTGGTGGACGGCGGTGACCTCGTGGCCGCGCAGGACGGGGACGCCGCGCTCGGTGAGGAGGTGTTCGAGGTGGGCTTCCAGCCGGGTCTGCGGGACGGTGACCGGGCGGGGGTGGCGGGTGCGCCAGGGGCGGCAGTCCAGTTCGACGGGCAGGGTGGCGAAGTGGCCGGTGGCGGCGTCGGACGTCTCCGGGGTGAGCAGCGGTTCGAGGAGTCCGCGCAGGTCGAGCACTTCGGCGGTGCGGGGCTGGAGGGATCCGGCCCGGGACTGGGTGTCGGGGGTGGAGCGCTTTTCGAGCACGACGGCCGGTATCCCGGCCAGCGTCAGCTCGTACGCCAGCATCAGCCCGGTCGGGCCCGCTCCCACGACGATGACCTCGGTACGCACGACGACCTCCAGAAAGAAGAACCAAGTGCAAATCTGCACTCAGTCTACCACGAGGTAGACTGAGTGCATGAATCAGCCGATGGGCCTGCGGGAACGCAAGAAGGAACGCACCCGGGAGACGATCGCCGACACCGCGATCCGCCTCTTCCTCGACAAGGGCTTCGACCAGGTCTCGATCACCGAGATCGCGGAGGCCGCCGAGGTCTCCCGGCGCACCCTCTTCGCCTACTTCCCCACCAAGGAGGACCTCGTACTGCACCGCTTCGCCGACCACGAGAACGAGGCCGCCCGAACCGTCCGCGCCCGCCCCGCCGGACAACCCCCACTGGAGGCGCTGCGGGCCGCCCTGCTCGACGCCCTGGCACACCGCGACCCCAACACCGGCCTGTGCGACGACCCCGGGGTCATGGCCTTCCTGCGCCTGATCGCCGACACCGAGAGCCTGGCCGCGCGGCTGATCCGGTACACGACGCGCGGCAGCGACGCCCTGGAGGAGGCCCTGCGGGAAGCCGACGTCGAACCGCTCACCGCGCGCCTGACGGCCGTCCAGGTGATCGCGGTACAGCGGGAACTGGCGGTCATGAACCAGGAACGCCTGGCGGCCGGCACCTCCGCCGACGAGCACTACCCGGAGGCCGTCCGCGCGACCGAACGGGCCTTCGACCTGCTGCGCGACGGGCTCGGGCAGCACGGCCAGGGGCCGTCCTTGGCATGAGCGCGGTGAACCTTCGCGCCGAAAGGGCCCGTTGAGCGGATCGGGGCGCACGAGACGCCCCGATCCGCTTCACAAGCCCTGGAGGACCCGTGCCCGCTACCCCCCGCTCCGTCCGGACGACCGGCCTGCTGCTGACCGCCGGCCTGATCTCCGCCGTCGGCCTCGCCGCGGCCGCCACCGCCACCGCCGCCCCGGCGACCGGCGCGTCGAACGCGGCGAAGCCGGTGGCCGCCCGGGCGACGCCCACCTCCAAGCCCACGCTCGCGCCGGACTTCACCCTCTGCTCCGGCGGCACCTACGGGTCCTACGCGGTGTTCGAGAAGCGCGGCAACCTGTCGACCACGGTCGTGCCGCCCGGCCAGTGCATCCACCTCGACCTGACCGGCCAGAGCAACGAGAAGGTCACCCTGTTCGGGCTCCGCCCCAACGGCCAGTCGTTCAAGATCGCCACCGACACCTTCGACGACGCCGCCGGCGAGCGCGTCCGCACCCTCGGCACCCCGGACCACGACGACTGGACCACCTTCTAGTCGCCGCCCGTCCGCCCCGGGAACCAGAGGTCCGTACCCGAAAGTCATGTCCGTCGTGAACTCCGACACCACCCAGCACCAGCCCCCCGCCCCGCCGGCACCCCCGCAGCCCGCTCGGCCCGACCGCAGGAGACTGCTGCTGAGCGCCGCCGGAGGCCTCAGCGCGCTCGCCGTCGCCGGCGGAGTCGGCTGGTGGGCACGCCGGGGCGACGTGCGCGGCCCGCGGCTGTGGAGCTCGCCCGACCTCGGCGGCCGGGTCGTCCTGGCCGCCGGGCCCGGCGATCCCGCAGAACAGCCCGCCGGACAGCCCGCCGGACCGCAGCAGGCGCTGTTCACCTCGGGATACGACGGCAGTGTGCGCTCCCTCGACCCGCGCACCGGCGCGGTGCGCTGGAGCCGGGCGGTCGGGGCGGCACCGCCCGTGGACGCCCTGGACGGCTGGCAGCTGGCCAACTCCGGCGGCTGGCCGCTGGCTTCGGGAGACGGCGTGGTGTGCGTGGTCTCCACCAGCGGTGTGCACGTCCTCGACGCGGCGACGGGCGAGCCCCGGTGGGAGGCGCCGCTGCCGGACTGGGACGAGTCCGCGTGGCAGCAGCAGCCCGTCGTCGGCGGCGGCAGCGTGTTCACCGCCCACGGCACCTCGCTGCACTGCCACGACGCGGCCTCCGGCGCGCTGCGCTGGAGCAGCGACCCCGGCGCCTCGGGCGTCCTGGCACTGGCCGGGGACACCGTGTACACCGCGGGCCGCTACGGCGGGATCCTCGCGTACGACGCGCACGGCGGCGAACGGCGCTGGGCCCAGGACGCCGTCGCCGCCGTCGGTGACGCCCCCGTCGTCCACCAGGGCGTCGTGCACGTGCGACAGACCGACCCGGGGGCGACCTCCTCGACGGTCTTCGCACTGGACGCGGCCACCGGGCGGGTGCTGTGGCAGCGCGGACGGCTGCCCGTGGCAGGCCCGCTGTCGGTCGCCGACCGATCGGTGTGCCTGCTCAGCGGGGACCGGCTGACGACCCTGGACACGCGGACCGGCGACACGATGTGGACGGCGAACGTTCCCATGGGCCTGGGGCGCGGGATGAGTTCGATGACCGCCGCGGACGGCAGCGTCTACGTGGGGACGAACGACGACCGGCTGTTCGCGTTCGACCTCGCGACCGGCCGGCCGCGCTGGCGGGACGAACCGGAACGGCTCACGGGGGGCACCGAGTACACCAAGGTGTTCCTGGCCGCCACCGGGTCGGCGGTCTTCCGCGGCAGCCGCACCGGCCTGCACGCCCTGGGAGCACTGCCCTCGGCCTGACGGCCGGGTCGGCCGGGTCGGCCGGGTCGGCCGGGTCGGCCGGGTCGGCCACGGCAACGTGCGGGAGTGGGAAGTCGGCCGGTCCGAC
>NZ_JBHWCL010000041.1:0-60056 GCF_042735125.1 Kitasatospora sp. NPDC059599
TGCGCGTTGCGCGTTGCGCGTTGCGCGTTGCGCGTTGCGCGTTGCGCGTTGCGCGTTGCGCGTTCGGCGCGCCGAGCGTAGGGCCGGGGGCGGGCCCGGTGCGAGCGGATTTTCCGCCCCCGGCGGCGCCGCGTCCCGGCAGGATGTCCCCATGCGCGAGCCCGACACCGACTGGATCACCGTCGCCGCCTACGAGAACCTGCCCGGCCGCCTCACCCCGTGGGCCGCCGTCCGCGCTTGACTGCGCGACCGGGGCATCGACTGGATGCCGTTCGCCACGAACTCGGTGCGCTGGGGCCTGACCTGTGGGATCGGCCCGGACGGCCACTGGCGCGGCTGGTTCGACGTCCAGGTCTCGGCCGATGCCCTGCGCCCGCTGGGGCTCCACCCCGAGCAGCCCACCGCCGCCGTCGATGGGCCCTCCCCGCCCGGCTGGTGGCACGCCGAGGCCGAGCGCCGCGCCCACCGCTGAGCTCAGCGGTCCACCCCGAACCGCACCGCCTCGGCGCGGGAGCGGGAGGCGGCGTCCAGCAGCAGCACCGAGGAGGCCTCGGGCGTCGGCAGCGGCCCGCCGGCGCGCACGTGCCGGGTGAAGGCGTCCAACAGCCGTTCCAGGCCGCGGTGGTGGCGGGCGAACACCCGGCTGGAGGAGTGCCGGCCGCGGGCTCGCTGGCCGTCCAGCGCCGTGGCCGCGCCGACGTCCAGCAGCACCAGGTGCAGTTCGCGACCGCGACGGCCGGCCTCCCGGGCCAGCCAGCGCCGCATCCAGGCGCGGCTGCCGCAGTCGTGCACCAGCAGCGGCCCGCCGCGCCGCACCGAGGAGCGCAGCAGCCGGAAGTGCTCCAGCCGGGCCCACGGCCGGTAGACCGCGTACGGCAGGCTCGCCGGCATCACCGCCTCGCAGGCCTCGTGCACGGTCCGCGGGTCCACCGCGCGCACCGCCGTCCCGGACCACCGGCGCAGCAGCGTGCTCTTCCCGGCGCCCGGCAGGCCGGACACGACCACGACGGCGTCCGCCGGGTAGGCCACGACGAACCCTGCCCCGGCCTCGCCCCGCAGGTCGACCACCGCGTGCGGCACCACCACCGCGTCCACCCTGCCGCCCACCGTTTCCCCCGTTTCCCCCGTTTCCCCCGTTTCCGTCCGACCGGGAACCCTAACAACTGCGCGCGGCGGCCCCACGTCAACCCCCGGCCCTCGTCAACCCCCGGCCCGCGCCGTCACCCGCGCGCCGGGGGCTGCTCCCGGCGATGGTGCCCAGGCGCCGTGTCCGGTCCGGCGGCCCGGTCCGCGCCCCCGCCCGGCCGACGGTGCTCCGGTGGCTCCGGGCGACCGCGGTGCGCTCCCGGGCCGCCCGTCCACTAGGCTGACGCACCGTCAGACGGGAGGCGGGTCATGGCGGATGTGGCTTCGACGTACACCGGGCTGGTGCTGGACGGGCTGGCGCGGGACCCGGGGCGGGTGGCGGTCCGGTCCGGGGTTGCCGGGGAGTCCGCGCTGACCGGGCAGGACTGCCTGGACGCGGTCCACCGCACGGCCCGGGCGCTGGAGCGGGTCGGGCTGGGGCGCGGGGACGGGGTGACGGTGCTGGCCGGGAACCGGCCGGAGGCGCTGCTGGTGCGGCTCGCCGCGAACCTGCTGGGCTGCCGGGTGGCGATGCCGTTCCCGGACGGGCCGGTGGCGGAGCAGGTGGCGCTGGCGGAGTTCGCCGGGACCTCGGCGCTGGTCTTCGACCCCCTGCGCTGCTCGCCCGCGGCCGCCGGGGTCGCGCGTGCCGTGCCCGGGGCCGCCCTGCTGTCCCTCGGCCCGGTGCCGCTCGGGCTCGGCGAGGACCTGCTGGGGCTCGCCGCCGACTGTTCCGCCGCCCCGTTCGCCCCCCGGTACGGGCCCGAGGACGTGATGGCGGTGCGGTTCACCGGCGGCACCACGGGACGGCCGAAGGGCGTGCTGCGGCGCTTCGCGCGGCCGCCGCGCCCGCTGCTGCCGGCCGGTTCGACGTTCCTGCTGTGCACGCCGCTCTGCCACGGCGGCGGCACGACCGCCGACCTCGCGCTGGCGGCGGGCGGCACCGTGGTGCTGCAGGAGGGCTTCGAGGCCGGGGCCGTGCTGGCGGCGGTCGAGCGGTTCCGGGTGTCCCGGATGTACCTGCCGCCGCACCTGTTGTACCGGCTGCTGGACCATCCCCTGCTGCCCGCGACCGACACCGGCAGCCTGCGCCGTATCGGCTACACCGGCTGCCCGCCCTCGCCCCGGCGGCTGGCGGAGGCGACCCGGCGGCTGGGCCGGGTGCTGCACCAGACCTACAGCCTGACGGAGTGCGGGCCGGTCGCCCGGCTGAGCCCGGACGAGCACCTGGACCCCCGGCTGCTGGTCACCGCCGGGCGCCCGTACCCGGACACCGGGGTGCGTGTCCTGGACGAGGACGGGGCGGAGCTGCCCCCGGGGCGGACCGGGGAGATCTGCGTCCGTACGCCGACGGCGATGGTCGGCTACTGGCGCGACCTGGAGTCCACCGCCGCGATGCTGCGGGACGGCTGGCTGCACACCGGTGACCTGGGCAGCCTGGACGCCGCCGGCTACCTGACGGTGGCGGGGCGGCGGGATCCGATGGCGATCGTCGAGGGGCACAATGTGTTCCCCCGCGAGGTCGAGGAGCCGCTGCGCGCCCACCCGGACGTCCACGAGGCGGTGATGTTCACGACCACCGACCCGGACCGGCTGGAGCGGGTCCACGCCGCGGTGGCCCTCGCGGAGGGGTCCCGGACGACGGCCGGGCAACTGCGGCGCTGGAGCCGGGAGCACGGCGGCACGCGGTGCGCGCCGGACACCGTCCTCCTGCTGCCCGCCATCCCGCTGAACGGCCTCGGGAAGCCGGACCTCGGCCTCCTGCGCGCCCTGGCGGCCGACCGCGGCCGACCCGGCAACCGGAACGGCCCGACCGGCGGCAGCGGCCGGACCGCCGCCACGGCAGGGGCGCGCGAGGGGGCGTGACACGCCCCGGCCGTGCTTCGAGCGCCCAAGCGGGCCACCGCTCGCCCGGCACCCGGCGGGAAGAACCGTCCGTGGGCACTCGACCGTGCGGGCCCGCCTGCCGATACATCCCCGGCAGCGTTCCCCGCACCGTCCCCCAGGAGGCACTACCTTGACCTGGCTACGCGTCCTGACCGCACTGGGCATCCTCGCCGTGGCGGCCAGTGCCCTGCTCGTCTTCGCCCTGTGCACCTCCGCGTCGCGCGGAGAGCGCGCCGCGGAGGAGACACCGCCCGACCTCCGTTCGGACGCCGAGAACAGCGGCCTCTTCCGGCGGATGGGCGACGACGACTGACACCGTCCGCCGCCGTCGCCCGGAAGCCGTCTCCCCGAAACCGGCGCCCGGCCACCGGAAGCCGGCAGCCCGTGACCTGGCGACCGGAAGCCGACGACCCGTGACCCGGCCACCGGAAGCCGACGACCCGTGACCCGGCGACCGGAAGCCGGACCCCGGTCAGTGCCCCGCGATGTCGTCCGGGCGCACCTCGATGTGGTCGGCCGCGAGGTCGACCGCGACCCGGTGCTCCATCCCCAGCGCCTCCAGGAACTTGACCGGCAGCTGCACCCGGCCGGTGCGGTCCAGCATCACGTACTCGCGCTCGTTGACCGACTCCTCGCCGTGCTCGTCCGTCACGGTGCGGCGCAGCACCTCGCTGCTGGTCCGGCCGTCCCGGATGGCGACGGTGCGGCGCACCTCGCCCGCGACCATCGGGTCGTGGGTGACGATGACGACGGTGGCGCCGAGTTCGCGGTTGACGGTGCGGAAGGACTCGAAGATCACCCCGGCGGTCTCGGAGTCCAGCTCACCGGTGGGCTCGTCGGCGAGCAGCACCGGCGGGTTGTTGGCCATCGCCACCGCGATCGCCACCCGCTGCTGCTGGCCGCCCGAGAGTTCGTTGGGCTTGCGGTGGGCGAGCTCGCCGATCTCCAGCGCCTCCATCAACTCGGCCACCCGGGCCGCCTGCCGCTTCGCGCCGGTGGCGCCCGACCGGCGGCCGCGCAACTGCATGGGCAGGGCGATGTTCTCGGCGGCGGTGAGGAAGGGCAGCAGGTTGCGCGCGGTCTGCTGCCAGATGAAGCCGACCACCTCGCGCCGGTAGCGCAGCCGTTCCTTGACGGACATCTCCAGCAGGTCGCAGCCGGCCACGGTGGCGGTGCCGGCGGTCGGCACGTCCAGCCCGGCGAGGATGGTGAGCAGGGTCGACTTGCCGCTGCCGGAGGCGCCGACCAGGGCGACCAAGTCGCCCTGCCGGATGGTCAGTTCCAGGCCCTGGAGCGCCTGGACCTCGACGCCCTCGGCACTGAAGATCCGCACCAGCCGGTCGCAGACGATGGCCGCGCCCTCGCCGTAGGCCTTGGGCGAGGCCGCGGCAAGCGCCCGCTGCCGGAGTTCCTGCAGGCTGGGGGCCTCGACGACCGTCTGCCCCTGGGGGGTGCTGTTCACCGCTCGTCTCCTGTCTCGACTGTGTGCTTCATCGTGCCGGTTCCCACGGCCCCGGCGGCGTTCGCCGGTGTCACGAAGCGGTCCGCCGCCGCGGCCCGTGGCAGCGTTTCCCGTGCCACCGCTTCGCGTGTCATTGCTTCGTGTGTCATTGCTTCGCGTGTCATTGCTTCGCGTGTCAACGCCACGTGTGTCATTGCTGCTCCCCCGCGCGCAGTTCGGTGGCGATCTGCCGCCGGCCGGCGACCAGCGTCTCCGCCACCACCCCGAGGCCGACCAGCAGGGCCAGGCCCGCGGTGGGCAGCAGCACCGGCATCAGCGCGGGTTGCAGGGCGTCGCCGACCTTGGCGCCGACCAGGGTGGAGATGTCGAACGCGGGCCCGAGCAGGGCGACCGCGGCCGCGGCGACCAGGCCGCCGCCGACGGCTGCCGCCAGGGTCTGCGGGAGTGCCTCGGCGACGATCAGCGCCAGCCCCTGCCGGGGCCGCAGGCCCATCGTCCGCAGCCGGGCCAGCACCGCCGTGCGGTCGGGCGCGGCCCGGAACAGCGTCAACAGGACGGCGAGCAGGGCGAATCCGCCGCCGGCGGCGGCCGCGTACCAGAACAGCCGGCCGGCGGCGTGCTGCAGCGGGTCGTCGGCGAGGTCCGCGGCGGTCTCCCGGCTGCTGTGCACGGTGTATCCCGCGGGCAGGCCGTGGGTGGCCTTGCCGGCGGCCGCGGCCTCGTCCGCGATCAGCTTGGCCATGCCCGTCGGCTGGGTCACGCCGCCGTCCCTGAGGACCGCCCGGACCTGCTCGGGGTCGGGGTCGCCGACCGCGAACCACTTGTTCACCCGGCCGAGTTCCGGCAGGCGTTCGGTGGCGGGGCCGGCCGGCAGCACGATGAACGGCTTGCCCGGGTCCGGCAGCGCGGGGGTCGCGGCGACCGTCCCGGCGACGGTGGTGCGCACCTGGTTCCCGCTGGGCACGCGGACCTGGGGATCGCCGGCGGCCAGGCGCGCGGCCAGGTCGCGGCTGAACAGCGCGGGCACCGCGGTGTCCGGGCTGCCGGGCGCCCCGGCCAGCTTCGCCGGGTCGAACTCGCCGCGCCCGGTGGTCCGGGCGATCTCGGCGTACGCCGTCGGCTCGGCGACCACCAGGTAGGCCTCGGTGGACTGCTTGTCGGCGCCGATGAACAGGGCCTTGCCCTCGACCCGGATCCCGGTCGCGGCGCGGACCCCGGGCAGGGCACCGGCGGCCTTGGTGAACGACTCGGACAGGGTGGCGTACTCCGGAATCGCCACCGAGGCGTCCCCGCCGGTGGCGATGCGGGCGGCACGCGTCCGGACGTGGTCCACGGTGTCGAGCACGGTGGCACCGAAGCCGGCCGTGGTGACGGCGATCAGCAGGGCGAGCAGCGGAAGCGCGGAGGGGCGCCGCCGGCCCGAGTTGTCACGGGCCGCCCGGGCGAGGCCGAGGAAGCCGATCAGGCCCCGGCCGCGACCGGTCAGCGCGGCCAGCCAGCCGACCACCACCGGTTCGATCCGGGCCAGCAGCAGCCCGCCGGTGACGGCGAGCAGCAGCGGGGCGGCCACCAGCAGCGGGTCCACGCCGACGCCGGAGTGTCCGACCCCGCGGCGCCGGACCTCGGCCACGGCCGCGGCGGTCACGGCCAGGACGGCGAGTTCGCCGATCGCCCGGCGCCAGCCGCCGACCGTACGGCGGCGCGACCACAGCAGGGCCGCCCGGGCCGGGAAGGCCAGCAGCGCGAGCAGGGCCGCGACGAGGGCCGCCAGGACGGCGTACTCCCACCGGGGGGTGGGCAGCAGCACCAGGGCGAGGGCCGTCCCGAGCACGGCGGCCGGCAGGACCGTGGCCGCACCCTCGCCGAGCAGGCGCAGCAGCACGCCGCCGCGCGAGCCGCCGCGGGCCTGGAGCAGCCGGATCTCGGCGGTGCGCCGGTCGGTGGTCAGGGCCGCGGCCAGGAACAGCACCACCACGGCGACCCCGGCGACACCCGCCGGGCCGATCGCGCTGAGCGGCATGGCGGCCTGGTAGCGGGCGTCCGCCCGGGTGAGCAGGTCGGACAGGTTGGAGGTGGTGTGCAGGTCCGCGCGCTTGGTGGCGTCGACCAGGTCCGAGGCGCCGCGTCCGGTCTGGAAGGACGCGAGGGTGGCGCGGGTGTGGTCGAGCTGGTCGGCGCGCAGCGAGGAGGCCTCGACCGGCAGGCGCCAGAAGTTGTCGCCGCCCGAGCCCCAGAGCGCCAGCGCGGCGATGCTTCCGCTGTCGACGAAGCCGGTGGTCTGCCACCAGTTGGTGCCACCGGGCCCTATGTGCAGGCAGGCCCGGGCCGGGCAGCCGAGGTCGTCCCAGAACGGGTCCAGCGGGTCGTTGACGCGGTAGAAGCCGGTCACCACGCTGTTCGCCCCGGTGCCCGGTCCGCCGGCGCCGTTGTCGACGGTGTCGCCGAGCTTGATGCCGACGGTCGCCGCGGCCTTCTCGCTGACCACGATCGGCAGCGGGGCGCCGACCGCCGCCGGGGCGGGCCCGGGCCAGGTCCCGGCGGTCAGGGTGACCCGGTCGGCCAGGCCGTGCAGGTAGAGCAGGGAGATCGTCGGCGCGGCGTTGTCGGACAGCCGGGCGTAGCCCGGGTTGTTCATCCTGGCCTCGGTCTGCGCCTTGGTGCCGTAGGCCTCGCCGGGCCGGGACAGCGTCAGTTCCCGGCCGATCCGTGCGGTGATCTGCTCGCGCGCGGTGTCCAGCCCGGCGGCGGTGTCGCCCGTCCGGGTCTTGGTGGCCGTCTGCAGGCTGGTCAGGTTCAGGCCCTGGTGGCTCACGTAGTCCCGCAGGGCGGCGTCCGCGCCCCGGTCCGCGACGCGGGGGAAGGCCGCCGCCAGGAAGACCGTCACCAGGGTGAGGGCCGCCATCAGCAGCGCCGCCGCGGGGTTGGCGCGCAACCTGGTGCGGACCCAGCTCGCGGGCCGGTGGGCGGAGGCGGGGGTGGGCACGGGGGTGCCGGCCTTGGTGGTCACATCTCCTCCACGAGGCGCAGCCGGGCGGCCACGTTCCGACGACGGCGTCCGACGAGGAAGGCGGACAGCAGCGGGACGACGGCGATCGCGGCGGTGAGCAGGAGCGCCTGGCCCAGCGGCAGTTCGACCACTGCCTCGGGTAGCGGCCGGTGCGCGGCGGAGGTCAGCACGACGAACGGCACGATCAGGTGGACGAGCAGCGCCCCGAGGCCGAGTCCGACGGCTCCGCCGAGGGCGGCCAGGATGGCCGGCTCGGCCGTGGTGGTACGGGACACCGTCCGGCGGGGCGCGCCCAGGGCGAGCAGCAGGGCGGCGTCCTGGGAGCGCTGACGGGCGGAGCCGGCCACGGCGGCGCCGAAGCCGATCGCCGCGAGGAGGGCGGTGACGACCGCGATGGCCGTCAGCGCGCTCTGCGGGGCGGCGCCGACCGGGTCGCTGAGGAAGCCCTCGGCCACCTCGTCGTACAGCCGGACGTCCTGCGCTCCGGGGGCCGCGCGGAGGGCCGAGGCCGCCTGCGCCGGGGTGTGGTCGTCCGGGCCGGTGGCGGGCAGCCACCACTCGGCGTTGTTGGCGACCGTGCCGTGCTGGACGAGCAGCGCCCGCGCGGTGGTGGCCAGGTCGATCACGACCGCGTTGCGGCCCGCCACCGGCAGGGCCTCGACGGCGGCGGTGACCTTGATCGGGAGGGTGGCCCCGCCGAACGGCACCCGCACGGTGTCGCCGACCGAGGAGCCGATGGCCTTCAGGTAGTCACGGGTGGCGACACCCGGCACGGTGGCCGGTGCGCCGGCCTTGCCGCCGCTCCGGGCCCCCCAGGAGATGCCGGCCGGCAGCGGGACGGCCGTCGTGGGCCCGGCCTCGGTGTCGGAGACGGCCAGTGAGCGGAACGCGGTGTCGAGGTCGGTCTTGCTCCTGGCGGCGGCGGTCGCCCCGACGACGGTCAGGGGTGCGGCGACGGAGCCCAGCGGGGCGTCGACCAGTGTGCTCAGCGAGGCCGAGCCGCGCAGGCCGCCGTCGGTCGGGACGCCGTTGAACGGGAGCTTGTAGACGATGCCGAAGCGGTCCCGGACGAGGAGCGTCACCCGCAGGGACGGCTCGGTGGACGGGAACCCGGTCGAGTCGGTCGCGAGCTCGGCGTCGATCCGCAGCGGGTGACCGGGCACCGGCACCCCGTCCGGCGCACCGGCCGGGGCCGGAAGGGCGAGCGGACGGAACAGCTCGTCCCGGGTGTGCCCGTCCAGCAGGTCCTCGCGCACCGGGACGCGGTCGGCGAAGGCGGCGGTGTCCAGGGCGAGCACCTGTCCGGTACCGGAGGGCAGTTGCTGCTCCTCGCGCACCACGGGGACCAGCCGGTCGCCGCCGGGCAGGGCGCCGAAGCGGCCGGCCTGGCCCATCAGCGAACTGTGCGAGGCGGAGATGCGCAGGCCGCCGAGCGTGGTGAAGGCGGCCTGGTCCCGCTGGGAGACGTTCCAGGTGGCCTGCTGTCCGAGGGCGAGGACGCCGGTGGCGACGGCCATCACGAGCAGCAGCACCGGGCCGGTGGCACGGGCGGGTTGACGGGCCAGCTGCCAGCCGACCATGGCCGGGCCGAGGCCCCGGCCGCCGGCGGCGACCCGGGCGCCCAGCCGGGCGGCGAGCGGCAGCAGGCGCAGCACCACCAGGGTGCCCGCGCACAGTGCCAGGGTCGGGGTGGCGACCAGCAGGAGGTCGACGCCGAGCTTGCCCGAGGAGTCGGTGGACAGCCCGCCCCCGTACTGGCTCAGTTGCTGGTAAGCGAGGGCGGCCAGGACCAGCAGGGCGAGGTCGCCGCCGTTGCGCGCGATGCCGGAGACCACGGCCTGGCGGCTTCCGGCCCGGCGGCGCAGGGCCGCGCCGGCGCCGCGCAGCAGGCTGGGCACGGCGGCCAGCACGATGCAGGCGAGGGCGCAGAGCAGGGCGACGGGCCAGAGCGTCCAGCTGATGCCGGTGTCCAGGGCGACCTGGTGGGCCCTGCCGAGGCCGGCCAGGACGCGGACCAGGAAGGGGGTGAGCAGCGGGGCGAACAGTGCCGCGGGTGTTGCGAGCAGCACCAGTTCCAGGGCGGTGAAGCCACCGAGCCTGGCACCGGAGGCGCCGCGGGCCGCGAGCAGTTCGTTCTCCCACTCCTGACGGGAGGAGATCAGCCGGACGACCAGCAGCAGGGCCGCGGCGGCGAGGACGGCCAGTTGGAGCGCGCCGATCAGCAGGGTGGACCGGGCGACCATCATGCTCGCCGACAACTCGCGCATGACGTCTGCCAGTTCGGTCGTCACACCGAGCGAGGCGGCCTTCCGCAGGTCTGCGGTGAGGCCCGGGGCACGGTCGCCGATGGCCTGGGCGGTGTCCCGGTCGACGCCCGTGAAGTCCGCGTCGAGCAGCCAGCCGCGACTGCTCTGCAGCAGACCGCCCGCGGTGAAGGCGCTCTGGTCGACCATCATCGGGCCGAAGGTGGTGAAGCCGCCGACCTCGACCTCGTGGCCGCCGACCGGGTCGATCCGCCAGTACGGGGCGAAGGGGTCGACGGCCCGGTAGGCGCCGGTGACCCGGACGGTCAGCGGCTTGCCGTCGAACCGGTCGGTGAGGCGGACCTCGGCGGGCAGCGCCTGCTCGGTCAGGCCGAGCCGGCCCAGCATGCTCTGCGGGACGGCGACCTGCGGGCCGGTGGCGCCGACGGGTGCGGTGGCGGCGCCCGGCCACGCCCCGGCGACCAGCCGGACGCGGTCGCGGTCGAGGTCCGCGAGGACCGTCAGGTCCACCTTGGCATCGGCGGCCTGACCGGCCGTCCCGCCGGCTGCCGGCGTTCCCGGCGCCGCTCCGGGCGCCGTTCCTGCCGCGTCGGCCCCTCCCGCCGCACCGGCCGCGGTGCTGCCGGGCAGGCCGTAGGAACGGCTGCGCAGCAGGCTGTCGGTGCGCACGGGCAGGTCGCCGAACAGCTTCTGCCGGTAGGAGGCGAGCGCCTCCTCGTCCTTCTGCCGCTGGTCGAGCCCGTGTTCGGCGGTCACCACCACCGTGGTCCGGGCGTGGCCGGGACCCTGCAGTGCCTGCCGCAGGCCGGCCTGGCCGACGCTGCTGTTGAAGGTCACCAGGGCGGTGAGCACCGCCGTGGTGATCAGCACCGTCAGCAGGACGGCGGCAGCCAGCGGCAGTCGCCCGCGCAGTCGGCGCACGACGAAGCCGAGCATCAAGTTCCTCCCCCGGATCGCGTCCCCGGTAGCGTCCACCGGCACCGCCCATCGACCCGATCCGGACACAAATCGGCCACGGATGGACACATCGAGAGCACACCGACGCATTGAACACCGGCATTCGATCACCGGATAGCGGACGATGCTGTCAGATTCGATCCAGGAACGGAAGGGACTTGCGCGAATCAAGTAAGCAGTGAGCAAATTCCTTTCATTGGTAGCATCCCGGCCGAGGATGTGCCGTTGAAATGCCATGAACACTTCAGAACTCCGGCTCCACCGCGTTCCCACGGCCGCGGACTCCGCCTTCCCGGATTCCCGTCCCGGAACGTGAACCGGCGGAGCCACCGCATCCGTGGATACCGGATAGGACCGGGTCGCCACGCCCACAGGGGGACGCCGCATGACACAGGATCAGGCCGCCACCGCGACCGTCACGACCACCGAACCGATGGTGGCCGTGACCGACCTCCGGCGCAGCTTCGGCACCGGCGAGCGGACCGTGCACGCCCTGCGCGGCGTCTCCTTCACCGTCGGGCGCGGCGAACTCGCCGCACTCAAGGGCCGGTCCGGCTCCGGCAAGACCACCCTGCTCAACCTGGTCGGCGGCCTGGACTCGCCGACCAGCGGCAGCATCTCCCTCGACGGCATCGACCTCGCCGGGCTCGACGAGGACGGCCGGCTCGCCCTGCGGCGGGAGCGGATCGGCTTCGTCTTCCAGTCCTTCGGGCTGATCCCGATGCTCACGGCCGCCGAGAACGTCGGCGTGCCGATGCGGCTGCGCAAGGTCGCGGCCGCCGAGCGCGAGGAGCGTGCGCACACCCTGCTCGCCCTGGTCGGGCTGGCCGACCACGCCAACCAGCGCCCCGGCGAGCTCTCCGGCGGCCAGCAGCAGCGCGTCGCCATCGCCCGCGCGCTGGCCAACGAGCCCGGCCTGATCATCGCCGACGAGCCCACCGGCCAGCTGGACTCCGAGACCGGCCGCTCGATCATGGAGCTGCTGCGCGCGGTGGTGCGCAGCGAGGGTGTGACCGTGCTGGTCGCCACCCACGACCCGACGCTGATGGGGCTCGCCGACCGCGTGATCGAGCTGCGTGACGGGCGGGTCGTCGAGGAACAGTCGGCCGGGCAGGCCGCCTGACGGCAGCCGGCCGCGCGGCAGGTGGGCGTGGGGTGGGTGGGCGTGGGGTGGGTGGGTGCGGGGACGCCGAGCGCCTCCCCGCACCCGCCCACCGGCACGTCACGGGCCTTCTGCCGGCGGAACTCCGGTGGCGGTGACCGCCACCGCGAAAGGTGCACCGCGAAAGGTGCACGGCGAAAGGTGCACGGCGAGCCGCGCACTGCGGGCCGCGCACCGCTGAACGTGCACCGCGAGCCGGGGGAAATCCGATCCGGGTTCCCCGCGGCGCGCGGTCAGCGCTTTCCCGATTCGGGAGAAACCGGCGGGGCTCCCGTCGGCACGGGAATTCGACGTCGGGAAACGACGATCGAAATGTGACCCCACGTCCTTTTCCGGCGGTCCACGACGGCACCGATCTCGACCACCGCACCGGACCTCATTGCCGGCGGCACCGGCGGCACCGGCTGGGGTCGGCGCGACGCGGAGCGGCCCGCCCCGGGAAGGTTCGCCGACGATTGTCCGGGCATTCCGGGGCGGGTTCCGGGGCGGTCCCGGAACCCGCCCCGGAAACACGATTGTGGTGGCCGGCGCAGCCGACCACCACAATCGTCATCTCATCCTTCGGACTCCCGGGGGGTGGGTCCTCAGACCGCCGGGAAGATCTCCGCGTCCGGCTTCAGCAGCTGGCCCGGCTTCGGCGCGGTGCCGTCCACCAGGTAGCGGGTGACCAGGTCGTTCAGCGCCTTGCTGCGGCCGACGGCGCAGTGCTCGATGGAGTCGACGCTGACCAGCACCGCGTTGCCCAGCTCCTGCTGCATCTGCTGGGCGAACTTGTACTGGGTCGCCGGGTCGTAGAGGTTGCCGATGACCATCACGGTGTTGGAGGTCTTCTTGTTCCACGGGCCGGAGAAGCGCTCGGCGTCCCGGGCCGGGGCCGGCCAGCTCGCGCACGCGGGCGCGTCGAAGGCCTGGTAGCGGCCGAAGGTCGGCGACTCCTGCTCCCAGGTCTTGGCCACGTTCGCGAACACCCGGTCGTTCGACGGGTACGGCTTGTCCTGGCAGTTGACGCCCATGTAGGAGTCGTCGGCGGTGTACTCGGAGTCCGCCGGGGCCTCCCGCAGCGCCCGCGGCACGTTCACCGACAGGAGGTTGGCGTCCTCCTCCGCGACGTTCGCCTTCGGAGCCAGCAGGGTGGCGGCGTTCGGCTTCTGCAGCACCTGGTAGGTGGCCTGCAGCGACTTGGCCAGCGGGGCCAGCTTGGCCTGCGAGTACAGGGCGCTGGCGACCTCGCTGGTGAAGCTGCTCAGCGTCACCTTGGAGCCGTTCGGCAGCGTGATCGGGCTGGTCCGCAGGTGGTCGCGGAGCCCGTCGAACTTGGCCCGGGTGTCGCCCTCGCCGAAAGCGCAGCGCGGGGCGCCGGCCGCCTGGCAGCGCTTCAGGAACTCGTCCAGGGCGAGCTCGAAGCCGCCCGCGCGCTGGCGGTCGTACTCCAGGCCGTTGTGCAGGCGCAGGTTCGGGTCGACGTTGCCGTCGATGATGATCGCGCGGACCTTGTTCGGGTACATGTTGGCGTACGTCGAACCGATCAGGGTGCCGTAGGA
Source organism: Kitasatospora sp. NPDC059599 (assembly GCF_042735125.1). NCBI lineage: Bacteria > Bacillati > Actinomycetota > Actinomycetes > Kitasatosporales > Streptomycetaceae > Kitasatospora > Kitasatospora sp. NPDC059599. Next base: position 13,406 of record NZ_JBHWCL010000041.1, read on the forward strand.
GAAGCCGGCGAAGCTGAGCTGGGCGTCACCGACGGCGCGGCGCATCCGGTCGAGGTCGCGCACCACGTTGATCGTCGACATGTGCTCGATCAGCGGGCCCGCGTTCTTGCTGCACGCGTCCGTGTAGTCCTGGTCCGCGTCCAGCGTCTCGTTGACCTCGGCCTTGGTGACCGGGACGCCGACCATGCGGTTGTTGACCGCGTCGGCATCCTCCTGGGTCTTGAAGCACTTGAGCGGGTTGCTCCGGGCCACACCGCGGGGGTCGAAGCCGATCAGGTCGAACTTGGACTGCACCTCGGGGCCGAAGCGGCTGGTCGTCGCCCACAGGTAGCCGCTGCCGCCCGGGCCGCCCGGGTTGAGGAACAGCGAGCCGATCCGCTTCGACGGGTCGCTCGCCCGGCGCCGCATCATCGCGATGCCGACCTTCTCGCCCGACGGGTTGTCGTAGTCCAGCGGCACGGGGTAGACGGCGCAGTCGTAGATGCCCGGGTCCGGCTTGCTCGGGTCGGGGTTGCACGGGGCCCAGGCGACGGGGTCGACCTTCGCCTCGGCCAGGCCCGGGGCCCGGTCGATCGGCGCCGCCGAGGCGGCGACGGCGGAACCGGTGACAAGGGCGAGAGCGCAGGCGACTGCTCCGGCCGTCGTGGATATGCGGGACAAGGAACCTCCTCGGTACTGAAAAGGGCTGCCCCAGCCTGTCAGCCGGAGATCTCCGTGTGAAGACCTCGGGACCGCAGAATTGTCCGCACTCCATGCCGAAAACAACGGAATATTCTGTGAATGAACCAACTTGACGGTTCATTGACCTGACGGCCAATCATTAGCGGGTCGTTCTGACTCCCGCTCATCCCGGACTGACGCACCGTCGGCCAGGCCGCGGGCCGCCGACGCGACCCACGGCCGGCGCCGCTGCTGCGCGATCGGCTTCGACAAGCCGTCCTCGGCAGCCACCTGGTGGACGGCGTTCGGGCACGGCGGGCCGACCAGGTCCTCGATCCGCTCGAAGCGGCGCCCCCCGACCGGGGCGAGCCGCTCCATCCGGACCCGCATCGACTCCGGCCCGTGGTCACCGACGCCGTCCGCAGGCCCGCCCGCTTCTCCCGGGCGCACTTGACGAGAGATCTGATTAGGCGCCATATTACTTCTCGTGACGCAGCACTCCGAGTTCGACCCCGGCGCACCCACCCTCGACCAGGCCCGCCGCCAGATCGCCCGCTACGGCCTCGCGGCCGACCCGCAGGCGGTCCTGGTCGCGGCCCGACTGATGGCGGCGGGGGCCAGGATCGGACAGGCCGGCGAGGTGCACTTCGGCCGCTTCGGGCTCTCCACCGGCCGCTACCGACTGCTGGCCGACCTGGAGGACCACGGCGGCGAGAAGTCGCCGTCCCAGCTCGCGGCGAGCCTGGGCGTCTCCCGCGCGACCGTGACCGGCCTGGTCGACGGCCTGGAGCGGGAGGGTCTGGTGGCCCGCCGCCCGTCCACCGAGGACGGGCGCGGCAACGTGGTGATCCTCACCGCGCGCGGCGCCGACCGGCTGCGCGAGCTGGCACCCGAGCACTTCGCCCGGATGCAGGCGCTGGTCGGCGGCCTCTCCGTCGAGGAGCGCACCACCTTCCTCGACCTGCTGGCCCGGGTGGTCGCGGGCGTCGACGCGTTCACCGCGGACTGACCGCGGGGCCGTCCGCGACCCGACCTCGAACCTGGCACCCCCACCGCCACACCCCACCGGGCGGGCCGCAGCCGGCCCGCCTTCCCTTCGCCCCAATAGTTAGGTACCTAAGCACAAATACTTAGGTACCTAACCAGAAACCACCGGAACCACGGCAACCCGAACGTGAGGACAACCCCATGAGCAAGAAGGCTCCCGGCGCTCCGCCGCCGTTCGTCCTGTGGCGCGAGGTCCTGGTCGCCTACGTCATGCCCGCCGCGATGGCCGGCCTCGGCGGGGCGGTCACCCGGCAACACGAGCTGGTGGTCGCCGCACTCACCACCATCGGCGGCACCTCGGCCCTGGTGGCCGCCGCGCTCGGCGGCGTCCTGCGCGGGCGCCCCGTCCACCCCCGGCCCGCCCGGACCCCGCGCGCCCTCGCGGCAGCCGTCCTCGGCCTGATCGCCGCCGCCCTCGCCCTCGGCGTCGGCCTCGCCGCCGCGCACTGGCTCCCGCACCTCCCGGCCCTCGCCGACAGCCCCTGGCCGAAGCGGCTGCCGGTCGACCTGCCGGTCTCCGCCGCCATCGCCGCCACCATCACCACCTGGCACTGGCGCGCCAGCCGACGCACGCCCCGCGAACCGCAGCACCGACTCCACTCCGCACCGCAACCCGAAAGGCAGACGTCATGATCGTCATCATGGGCGCCGCCGGCGCCACCGGCGGCGCCACCCTGCGCAGCCTCTCCGCCCTCGGCGCCCCGAGCCGCGCGCTCAGCCGCGACCCCGGCCGGCTCGCCGCCTCACTGGACGGGCGGACCCTCGCCCGGACCGAGCCGTTCCGGGCCGACGCCGCCGATCCGGCGTCCCTCCGGGCGGCCTTCCGCGGCGCCCGCCAGCTCTTCCTCACCATGGCCAACAGCCCGGACCAGGTCCGGTACGAGCTGGCGGCGATCGACGCGGCGCTCGACTGCGGGGTGGAGCACGTCGTCAAGGTCTCCGCGCCCGCCGCCGAGCCGGACTCCCCCGTGGCCGTCTCCCGCGGCCACCACCTGATCGAGGAGCGCCTGCGGTCCTCCGGCGTCACCACCACCGTCCTGCGCCCGTACGCGTTCATGCAGAAGCTGCTGCTGCTGGCCCCCGGCATCGCCGCCGCCGGGGTGGTGCACGGCGCGACGGGGCAGGCCCGCTGCAACTACGTGGACGTCCGGGACGTCGGCGACCTCGCCGCCGACGTCCTCACCCGCCCGGAGCTGGCGGGCGGCACCTACCCGCTCACCGGCGGGCGGGCGTACAGCCACCCGGAGCTCACCGCGCTGCTGGGAGAGCTGCTCGGCCGGCCGGTCCGCTACGTCGACCTCGCCCCGGCCGGGCTGCACGCCCATCTGGTCGAACGTGCCGGGATGCCGGACTGGCTCGCCGCCCACGTGGTGGAGATCCAGCAGCTCGCCGTGGTGCGCCGGGAGACGCCCGACGGCGCCTTCACCGACGCCACGGGGCGCAGCCCCCGTACCCTGGAAGCGTTCCTCCGGGAGCACCTGCACGCCTTCGGCTGACCGTCCCGACCCTCGTGGCGGGCCCGGGCCGACCGGGGCCGCAGGGCCGAAAGAGTGCCGGAAACGGCCGAAACACCGGGCCCGCCACCCGAAGGGAGCAGTATTCGCTGTGGTGTGGATCACGATCGGAAATCCGGCCTGACGATCCGTCAGTTCGACTGACTCATCGTCACATCGGAGCAACACCGCCTCAGTTGTCGACTGACGGATCGTCAGATTCGGCCGCCCCCGGCGGAGTTGGGCCGCGCAACGACCCACCCGCCGACGGAGAACCGGAGCTACCATCGGTTGGGTTGTCCGCTCCGGCCCCGGAGTGGGGTCACCCGGTCCGGCGAGTGCTCCCACCGCCCCCAAGGGCCGGGCATCGGTCGGAACGGGGCGAGGACGAGGAGCGCACGGGCTGCCATGACAGCTGAACCGATCGAGCCGAACGAACCGAGCCGGCCGCACCGGCCCGCCGCGCCGCCGCACGCCCTGTTCCCGGGCCGCCCGGCCGCTGCACCGCGCACCCTGGTGGACCTCCTGGAGGCCACCGTGCGCGCCCACCCCGACGAGCCCGCCCTGGACGACGGCCGCACCGTGCTCGGCTACCGCGCGCTGGCGGCCGAGGTCGACCGGCTGCGCCGCCGGCTGGCCGCCGCCGGGATCGGCCCGGGCGACCGGGTCGGCGTGCGGGTGCCCTCCGGAACCAACGACCTGTACGTCTCGATCCTCGCCGTGCTCGCCGCCGGCGCCGCCTACGTCCCGGTGGACGCGGAGGACCCGGACGAACGCGCCGACCTGGTCTTCGGCGAGGCCGGGGTCGCCGGTGTGATCGGCGCCGGCCTCGTCCTCACCACCACGGCCGAGCGCGCTCCGGCCCCCGGGCACCGCCCCACCCCCGCCGACGACGCCTGGATCATCTTCACCTCCGGCTCCACCGGAAAGCCCAAGGGCGTCGCCGTCACCCACCGCAACGCCGCCGCCTTCGTGGACGCCGAGGCCGCGCTCTTCCTCCAGGACGAGCCGATCGGCCCGGGCGACCGGGTGATGGCCGGGCTGTCGGTGGCCTTCGACGCCTCCTGCGAGGAGATGTGGCTGGCCTGGCGGCACGGCGCCTGCCTGGTGCCCGTCCCCCGCGCCCAGGTCCGCAGCGGCGCCGACCTCGGGCCCTGGCTCGCCGAGCAGGAGATCACCGTGGTCTCCACCGTGCCGACCCTGGCCGCCCTGTGGCCCGCCGAGGCGCTCAACGAGGTGCGGCTGCTGATCTTCGGCGGCGAGGCCTGCCCGCCCGAGCTGGTGCAGCGCCTGGTCACCGAGGGCCGCGAGGTGTGGAACACCTACGGCCCGACCGAGGCCACCGTGGTCGCCTGCGCCGCCCTGCTGAGCGGTGAGGGCCCGGTGCGGATCGGCCTCCCGCTCGACGGCTGGGACCTCGCCGTGGTGGACGAGGCCGGCGCTCCGGTCGCCCCCGGCGGCACCGGCCAGCTGGTGATCGGCGGGGTCGGTCTGGCCCGCTACCTCGACCCGGAGAAGGACGCCGAGAAGTACGCGCCGCTGCCCTCGCTGGGCTGGGAGCGCGCCTACCGCAGCGGAGACCTCGTCCAGGCCGACCCGGCCGGCCTGCTCTTCCTCGGACGCACCGACGAGCAGATCAAGCTGGGCGGCCGCCGGATCGAGCTCGGCGAGGTCGACGCGGCGCTGCAGGCCCTGCCCGGCGTGGCGGGCGCGGCCGCCGCCGTCCGGACCGCGCGCGGCGGCAACCAGCTGCTGGTCGGCTACCTGGTGGTGCAGGACGGCTTCGACCGCGAGCAGGCCGTCGAGCGGCTGCGCGCCGAGCTGCCCGCCGCCCTGGTCCCGCTGCTCACGACCGTGGAGACCCTGCCCACCCGCACCTCCGGCAAGGTCGACCGCAACGCCCTGCCCTGGCCGCTGCCCGAGCTGGAGTCCGCCGGGCCGAGCGAGCAGCTGTACGGCACCGAGGCCTGGCTGGCCGAGCAGTGGTCCGAGATCCTCGGCATCACCGTCGGCGGCCCGCGCGACGACTTCTTCGCGATCGGCGGCGGCAGCCTGGCCGCCGCCCGGCTGACCACCCTGCTGCGCACCCGCTACCCGAGCGCGGCCGTCCTCGACATCTACCAGCACCCGACGCTGCGCAAGCTCGCCCGGCACCTGGAGCGCACCGCTCCCGACCGCACCGAGGCCCGCACCGTCACCCTGGTGCCGACCAGGGCCAAGCTGCTGCAGCTGCTCCTGCTGGTCCCGCTGTTCACCGTGGTCGGCCTGCGCTGGACGGTCGCCCTGCTGGCCGCCGGCAACCTGCTCACCCACCTCGGGGACTACCCGTGGGCGCCCACCGCCTCCTGGTGGTGGGTCGGCGCGGGCGCCCTGGCGCTGTACACCCCGGCGGGCCGGCTGGCCGTCGCGGCGGGCGGCGCACGGCTGCTGCTGCGCGGCGTGCGCCCCGGCAGCCACCCGCGCGGCGGCGCCGTGCACCTGCGACTGTGGACCGCCGAACGGCTCGCCGAACTCAGCGGCGCGGACTCGCTGTCCGGCGCCTGGCTGGTGCGCTTCGCCCGCGCGCTGGGCTGCAAGGTCGCGCCCGAGGTGGACCTGCACTCGCTGCCGCCGGTCACCGGGATGCTGAAGCTGGGCCGCGGCTGCGCGGTCGAGGCCGAGGTGGACCTGTGCGGCTACTGGCTGGACGGCGACCGGCTGCTGATCGGCCAGGTCAAGGTCGGCTCCGGCGCCGTGGTCGGCACCCGCTCGACGCTGCTGCCCGGTGCCCGGATCGGCAAGCACGCCCAGGTGGTGGCCGGCTCCAGCGTCACCGGCCAGGTGCCGACCGGCCAGCGCTGGGGCGGCGCGCCCGCCGTCAAGCTGGGCCGCGCCGAGCGCACCTGGCCCAAGGACCGCCCGGTGCGCCGGGCCCGCTGGGCCTCGCTGTACGGGGCGAGCGGTGCCGTGCTCGGCCTGCTCCCGGCGCTGCCCGCCGTGGCCGCGCTCGCCGTGCTGTCCCGCTTCGTCCAGCAGGGCGACGCCCTCGGCCCGGCGCTCGGCGGCGCACTGCTCGGCCTGCTGCCCGCGACCCTCGCGTACGGCGCGGTGTACGCGGCGCAGCTGCTGGTGCTGGTCCGGCTGCTGAGCATCGGCCTGGCGCCCGGAGTGCACCCGCTGCACGGCCGGGTCGGCTGGCAGGCGTGGACGGTCACCCAGCTGATGGACCGGGCCCGGGAGGTGCTGTTCCCGCTGTACGCCGGGCTGGTCACCCCGCTGTGGCTGCGGGCGCTGGGGATGCGGATCGGCCGCGGCGCCGAGGTGTCGACGGTGCTCGCGCTGCCCAGCCTGACCACCGTCGGCGACGGCGCGTTCCTGGCCGACGACACCCTGATCGCCCCGTACGAGCTGGGCGGCGGCTGGGTGCGGCTCGGCGAGGCGAAGGTCGGCGAGCGGGCGTTCCTCGGGAACTCGGGGATGACCGCGCCGGGCCGGTCGGTACCCAAGCGCGGCCTGGTGGGCGTGCTGTCGGCGACGCCGGCGAAGGCGAAGAAGGGCAGCTCGTACCTGGGCATGCCGCCGGTGCGGCTGCCGCGCGCGGCGGACCGGGCCGACCAGAGCCTGACCTACGAGCCGCCGGCCCGGCTGCTGTGGGCGCGCGGGCTGGTCGAGCTGGCCCGGGTGGTGCCGGTGCTGGCCTCGGGCGCGCTGGGACTGCTGACGGTGGCGGCGCTGTCCTGGCTGGCGGCCGGCTCGCCGCTGACCGCCGCGCTGCTGTCGGGCCTGGTGCTGCTGGGCGCCGGTGCGCTGGCCTGCCTGGTCGCGGTGGCGGCGAAGTGGCTGCTGGTCGGGCGGTTCCGGGCGGTGGAGCACCCGCTGTGGAGCGGGTTCGTGTGGCGCAACGAGCTGGCGGACACCTTCGTGGAGATGCTGGCGGTGCCGTGGCTGGTCGGCGCGGTGCCGGGCACGCCGGTGCTGAACCTGTGGCTGCGGGCGCTCGGCGCGAAGGTCGGGAGCGGCGTCTGGTGCGAGAGCTACTGGCTGCCGGAGGCGGACCTGGTCACCCTCGGCGACGGGGTCAGCATCAACCGGGGCTGCGTCGTGCAGACCCACCTCTTCCACGACCGGATCATGCGGATGGATACTGTGGTCCTCCGCGAGGGCGCCACCCTGGGCCCGGGCGGCATCGTGCTGCCCGGCAGCACGGTGGGCGCGCGCAGTACGCTGGGCCCGGCCTCGCTGGTGATGCGTGCCGAGTCCGTCCCCGCCGACACGCGGTGGCTGGGCAACCCCATCGAGGTGTGGCAGACCACGTCGTGACCACCCCGTCGACCACCCGTCCCGGCCCGCAGGAAGCGCTCGTCCCCGTGAAGTCCAAGCACGCCCCCGCGGCCGCCGGCGCCCCGGACCCGTATTTCCCGAACAGCGGCGACCACCGCTACCGGGTGCACCGCTACGAGCTGGCGCTGGACTACCGGCCCGGTCCCAACCGGCTGACCGGATCGGCCCGGCTGAGCGCGGTGGCGGACGCGGTGCTGGCCGAGTTCGCGCTCGACCTGGCCGAGTTCCGGATCGGACGGGTCCTGGTCGACGGCCGGGTCGCCCGCTACACCCACCGCGGCGGCAAGCTGCGGATCCGCCCGGCGAAGCCGCTCGCGGCGGGCGCGGCGTTCACCGTCGAGGTGCACTACACCGGCAACCCGCGCCCGGTGCGCAGCCCGTGGGGCGGCCTGGGCTGGGAGGAGCTGACCGAGGGCGCGCTGGTGGCCAGCCAGCCGGTCGGCGCGCCGTCCTGGTTCCCGTGCAACGACCGGCCCGCCGACAAGGCGACCTACCAGATCGCCGTCACCACGCCGTCGCCGTTCACCGTGGTCGCGAGCGGCCGGCTGCTGACCCGCACGACCCGGGCGTCCAGCACCACCTGGGTGTACGAGCAGAGCGCGCCGACCTCCACATACCTGGTGACGGTGTCCATCGGCCACTACCGGCCGGTGCCGCTGGCCGCCCGGCCGGCCGTGCCGCAGACCGGGTACGTGCCGGAGCGGCTGGCCACCGGGTTCGCCCGGGACTTCGCCCGGCAGCCCGAGATGACGGCCTACTTCGGCGAGGTCTTCGGGCCGTACCCGTTCGGCGAGTACGCGGTCGTCCTCGCCGACGAGGACCTGGACGTGCCGGTGGAGGCGCAGGGCCTCGCCACCTTCGGCGCCAACCACCTCGGCGGCGGCTGGGAGCGCGAGCGGCTGATCGCCCACGAGCTGGCCCACCAGTGGTTCGGCAACAGCGTGACGATCGCCGACTGGCGGCACATCTGGCTCAACGAGGGCTTCGCCAAGTACGCGGAGTGGCTCTGGTCCGAGCACACGGGCGGCCCTGCCGCGGCCACCCGTGCCGCCGCCGCGCACACCCTGCTGGCCGGGCAGCCGCAGGACCTGGTCCTCGGCCACCCCGGCCGGAAGCTGATGTTCGACGACCGGCTGTACCAGCGCGGCGGTCTCGTCGTGCACGCCCTGCGGCGGGCCCTGGGCGACGACGCTTTCTTCGCGATGCTGCGGGACTGGACGGGCATCAACCGGCACGGTGTGGTCGACACCGCCGACCTCCGGGCGCACGCCTCCCGGTACACCTCCACGCCGCTCGGCCCGCTCTTCGAGGCCTGGCTGGAACGGCCGGAACTGCCGCCGCTGCCGGGCTGAGCGGCCGGACGAGCAGCCGGTCGGGCGGCCGGAAAACCGGTCGGGGCCGGCGCCGGGCTGGGCTACTGTCCGTCACATGTCGATGAGTTCAGAAGCCCACATGACCGGCCTGCCCGACGAACTGCTGCCGACCACCCGCCGCGCCCTGCTGCACCTCCTCGCGGTCGCCCAGTCCGAGGGGCGCACTCCCTCGATGGTCGCCGGCGTGGTGCGCGGCGGGCGGCTGGTGTGGAGCGGCGCCCGCAGCATGGTCGACGGCCACGCGCCGACCCCGGACGTCCAGTACCGGATCGGCTCGCTCACCAAGACCTTCGTCGCCGTCCTGGTGCTGCGGCTGCGCGACGAGGGCCTGCTCGACCTCGCCGACCCGCTCGGCCGCCACCTGCCCGGCACCGCGGCCGACGGCGCGACGATCGCCCACCTGCTCTCGCACTCCTCGGGGCTCGCCGCCGAGACCCCCGGCCCGTGGTGGGAGCGGACCGACGGCTCCCTGCGGCCCGCCCTCGACGACGTCCTGGAGACCGGCCGGCCCGTCAAACACCCGGCCGGACGCCGCCTCCACTACTCCAACCCCGGCTACGCGCTGCTCGGCGCGCTGGTGGAGAAGGTGCGCGGTGAGCACTGGGGCGAGGTGCTACGCCGCGAGGTGCTGGCGCCGCTCGGCATGGACCGCACCACGCTGCTGCCCCGACACCCGCACGCCGGGGGCTTCGCCGTCCACCCGTGGGCCGACGTCATGCTGCCCGAGCCGCTCACCGACACCGGCCTGATGGGCCCGGCCGGCCAACTCTGGTCCACCGGCGCCGACCTGGCCCGCTGGGCGGCCTTCCTCGCCGCCGGCGACGACAAGGTGCTGCCCGCCGACACCCTCGCCGAGATGCGCCGCCCCGCCGTCGCCCCGGATGACGCCGGGTGGACCACCGCCTTCGGCCTCGGCCTGCAACTGCGCCGCCACGAGGGCCGGTTGCTGTACGGGCACACCGGCTCGATGCCCGGCTTCACGGCCGGCCTGTGGATCAGCGAGACCGACGGACTCGCCGCGTTCGCCCTCTCCAACGCCACCAGCGGCGGCAACGCCCCGCAGCTCGCCGCCGGATTGATCACCCTCACCGCCGACCACGAGCCCCCGCTGCCCGAGCCCTGGCGCCCGCTGCCCGAGGCCGACGAGGACCTGCTGGAGCTCACCGGCCCCTGGTACTGGGGCGCCGCGCCGAACACCCTGCGGCTGCGGGCCGACCGCGTCCTGGAACTCTCCCAGCTCGCCTCGACCGGCCGCGGCTCGCGCTTCCGGCCCGAGCCGGACGGCACCTGGACCGGCCTCGACAACTACTACGCGGGCGAGACCCTGCGGGTGGTCCGCAAGGCCGACGGCACGGTCAGCCACCTCGACGTCGGCTCCTTCGTCTACACCCGGGAACCGTACGGTCCGGCCGACGCCGTCCCGGGCGGCGTCGGCCCGGAGGGCTGGCACTCCATGTGACCGGGGCTGCACCGGTGAACCGGGGTGACTCAGGTGACCGGGGTGAACCGGGTGACCGGGGTGTCTCAGGTGACCGGGGTGACCCTGACCCGGTGAGTCCGGTGAGTCCGGTGACCGAGGTAGCCCGGTGAGTCCGGTGACCCGGGTGGGGCGGGCCCGACGGCGGGGGCGTACGGTGCAGCCGTACGCCCCCGTTGTCCACCCCCTGCGAACGAGCGCCCGGTGCCCGGCAGGTGACCGGCAAGCCACGGGTGGTCCCATTCAACAGGTGCACATCTGCGCTCCGCCGCGCCGCAACGTGGATGCCAACCGGCTCGGAGAGACATACCGAGACCGGTTCGCGTCCATGCCCGAACCACCTGCGGACCGGGACGGTGCCCTGGCGATCCTCGGCACCGCCGATCGTGCTGCCCTGGAGGGTCCGCCATGACCACCGTCCCCACGTACGCTCCGTCCGCAGTCGCCCCCACCCACGACGCCCCGGCGGTCCCCGCCCCCCGCCACCGGCCCGCCCCGGCCGTCGTCCCCACGCCCGCCCCGGCCGCCTACACCGTCTCCCTCGCCCGCGACGAGGACGACGTGCGGGCCGCCCAGCGGCTGCGCCACCAGGTGTTCGCCGCCGAGCTCGGCGCCGTCCTGCACAGCCCGGTCGCAGGCCTGGACGTCGACCCGTTCGACGAGCACTGCGACCACCTCCTGGTCCGTGAGGGCGAGCACGGCACCGTCGTCGGCACCTACCGGCTGCTGCGCCCCGAGGCCGCCCGCCGCGCCGGACGGCTGTACTCCGAGGGCGAGTTCGACCTCTCCGCCCTGGCGCCGGTCCGCCCCGGCCTGGTCGAGCTGGGACGCTCCTGCATCCACCCGGACCACCGGGGCAACGGCGCCGTCATCAACCTGATGTGGGGCGGCATCGCCCGCTACCTCGCCGACACCGGCAACACCTGGGTCGGCGGCTGCTGCTCGATCGGCCTGGAGGACGGCGGCGCCACCGCCGCCCGGGTCTGGGACACCGTCAGCGCCAAGCACCTGGCCCCCGCCGAGTACCGGGTCGCCCCGCGCCACCGCTGGGACGCCACCGGTGTGCCGCGCGCCGAGCGGGGCCCGCTGCCGGCGCTGCTCCGCGGCTACCTGCGGCTCGGCGCCTGGGTCTGCGGCGAGCCCGCGTACGACCCGGACTTCGACTGCGCCGACCTGTACGTGCTGCTCTCGCTGGAGCGCACCGACCCGCGCTACCTGCGGCACTTCCTCTCCGGGCTGCCCGGCCTGGGCTCCGCGTCGTGAGCGTCTGGCTGCCCACGGCGACCTGCCGGCCCGAGACCTGCCTCGCCGACCCCGCCCCGGAGGTCTCCCACCCCCGGCGGGCGCTGCGGCTGACGGCCTGCCTGGCGGCGGTGGTGGCCGGCGTCGTGCTCAGCCCGCCGGTCCGGCTGCTTCCGTACGGGGGGCGGGAGCGGCTGATCCGGCTCTGGGCGCGCGTCCTGCTGCGCACCCTCGGCGTGACCGTCCACCTCGCCGGGCCCGGCGCCCGGCCCGCCGGCGCGGGCGGCGGCGGGGTGCTCGTGGTGGCCAACCACGTGTCCTGGCTGGACATCCCACTGCTCGCCGCCGGCCGGCCGGGCCGCTCACTGGCCAAGACCGAGGTCCGGCGGTGGCCGGTGCTCGGCCCGCTGGTCGCCTGGGGCGGCACCGTCTTCCTGGACCGCGACCGGCTGCGGACACTGCCCGACACCGTCGCGGAGGTCGCCGAGGAGCTGCGCTCCGGACACCCGGTGATCGTCTTCCCGGAGGGCTCGACCTGGTGCGGGCGGGAGAGCGGGCGGTTCCGCCCCGCGCTGTTCCAGGCCGCGGTGGAGGCCGGGGCCTTCGTCCAGCCGGTGACGATCCGCTACCGGCTGGCGGACGGGCGGCCGACCAGTGTCCCAGCCTTCGTCGGGGACGACGGCCTGCTCACCTCGCTCGCCCGGGTGGTCGCGGCGCGCGGGCTGGTCGCCGACGTGACGTTCCTGCCGCCGATCCCGCCGCCCGCCCCGCGGGCCACCCGGTCCGGCGCGCGGCGCGAACTGGCCCGCGCGGCGCAGGCGGCGGTCGAGGGCATCCACTGACCGGCCGCCACCACGGCGGCCGGGCCGGCCCGGTCGACCCCGGCCGGTCAGGCCCGGCCCGTCAACCCCGGCCCGTCAGGCCCGCCGGGATCCGGCCGGCTCCGCCGGGTGCGGCCGCCGCCCGGCGGCGGCACCGGCCGGGACGACCGGTCGGGCCCGGCCGAGCAGGACGGCGACCAGCACGGCGGTGACGGCGAGCGCGGCCGCCCCGCACAGCACGGCGAGGTGGATGCCGTCGATGAACGCCCCGTCCACGGCGTCCCGGACGGGGCCGGGCAGGGCCGCCGTTCCCGGTCCGCCCCCGTGCAGCGCGCCGGTGGGCGCGTCCGCGACCGGGCCGACCACGTCCGGCGGGACGCCGAGCCGGTCCAGGGCGGCCGTCAGGGAACCGGTCAGCCGGTCGGTCAGCACGGCGCCCAGCACGGCGATCCCGAGCACGCCGCCGAGTTCGCGCAGCGTGTTGACGGCGGCCGAGGCCATCCCGGTCCGTTCCGGGGGGACCCGCATCATCACGGCGATCGACACCGGGGTGAAGGTCAGCCCCATCCCGAGGCCCATCGCGAACAGCGTCCACAGGTATTCCGGGTAGCGGGCGTGGTCGCCGTACAGCGCCAGCCCGCCGAGACCCGCCGCGCACAGCGCCAGGCCGAGCACCAGCGGCGGCCGCGGGCCGTGACGGGCGGTCAGCCGGCCGGACAGCGGCGCGGCGACCACCAGCATCGCGGTCATCGGCAGTCCGGCGTAACCCGCGGCGGCCGGTGACCACCCGAGGGTGCCCTGCATCATCAGCGGCAGGAAGAACAGGGCGCCGAACATCCCGAAGCTGACCATGAATCCGCTGAGCAGCGCACCGGCCAGTGCGCCGTCCCGGAACAGCCGCAGCTCCAGCATCGGCTCCGCGAGGCGCAGTTCGAGCACCAGGAAGGCGAGCAGCAGAACGGCGGCCGCCGCGCCGCCGCCGAGCACCCGGGCGTCCGTCCAGCCCCGGGACGGGCCCTCGACCAGGGCGTGGACCAGCAGGGTCAGCCCGGTGGCGGACAGTGCGAGGCCACCGAGGTCGATGCGGCGCGGGCGCGGCGGGATGTCCGGCAGGACGCGGGCGGCGAGCAGCAGCCCGACGGCCCCGATCGGCACGTTGATCCAGAACACGCTGGCCCAGCCGAGGTGCTCGACCATCGGGCCGCCGACCACGGGGCCCACCGAGAGGCCGAGCGCGGAGACCCCGGACCACGTGGCGACGGCGCCGGCCCGCTCGCGCTCGTCGGTGAAGACGTGCCGCAGCAGGGCGAGACTGCCGGGGGTGAGCAGGGCCGCCCCGACGCCCTGCAGCATCCGGGCGCCGACCAGCACCCCGATCATCCCGGCGAGGGCGGCGACGGCGGAGCCCGCCGTGAACAGGGCGAGACCGAGCCGGAACACCCGGGTACGGCCGTAGCGGTCGCCGAGCGTGCCGCCGGTCAGCAGGAGGGCGGCGTAGACGAGGCTGTAGCCCTCGGCGATCCACTGCAGGCCGCTGATCCCTGCGTGCAGGTCCTGCCCGATCCGGGGCAGGGCGTTGTTGACGATGACGTTGTCCAGCATGGACATGAACATGGTGACGCAGAGCGTGAGCAGCGCGAGCCGCCGTCGGCGGGCACTCGACCCGTCCATGGATCCCCTCCCGGAGATGAGCACCTAACACTGTTAGGGATTGGTTCGGCAGCCACAGAGTGCCCCTAACGGTGTTAGATTGCAAGCGGGAATTTCCACGACAGCGCTGGAGGCGTCCGCACAGCCATGCCGGAGAACGACACGACCACGCCGGGGAACGGAACAGCGGGGGCCGGAAACGGGACGGCCGGACCGGAGGGCGGGAGCGCCGGACCGGGAAAGGCGGCCGCCGGGCCCGGAAAGCCGGCCCAGGCCCCCGCCCTGACCAGGGACGCCCTTGCCCGGGCGGCCCTCCGGGTCCTGGAACGGGACGGCCTGGCCGGACTGTCGATGCGCAAGGTCGCCACCGAGGTCGGCGTCAAGGCGGCCTCGCTGTACTGGCACGTCCGCAACAAGGAAGAGCTGCTCGACCTGCTCAACGACGCGATCATGGCGTCGGCCGAACCCCCGCCGCGCGAGGGCGACTGGCGGGTACAGCTGCGCGGCTACTGCTGGCGCTACCGCAGCCTCCTGCACGACAACCGCGACGCCGCGAAGGTCGTCGCCGGCCGCCTCGCCCCGGGCCCCCACCTGTTCGGACTGCTGGAGGACCAACTGGACCGGCTGCGGGAGGCCGGCTTCTCCGACGCCCACGCCGCCCTGACCACCTACCTGCTGAGCTCCTTCGTACAGGGCTTCGTCCTCCAGGAGCAGTCACCCCTGTCGGCCGCCGAGGCCGACGGCGCCAGTCGGCTGGAGGTCGTCGGCGAGGTCCGCGACCGCTTCCGCGCCCTGCCCGTCGAGACCTTCCCCAACCTGGTCGAGCTCGCCGCCGACCTCACCGAACCCGATCTCGACGTCCGCTTCGAGTTCTGCGTGGAGCGCATCCTCGACGGGCTCGCCACGCTGCTCCCGCCGGAGCGGCGCTGATCCGGCGGCTCGACAGGCCGTACGGCGGCGCCCGGCCCCGGGGTAGGCTCACCGGGCACCCCCGTCCGTACGACCACGGAGGAGTCACCGATGCCCGCCACCTACCCCCTCTACGAGCCGTACGCCCAGGGCCTGTTGGACGTCGGTGACGGGCAACGGATGTACTGGAACGCCTCCGGGAACCCGGCGGGCACCCCGGCCGCGGTGGTGCACGGCGGGCCCGGATCCGGCCACAGCCCGGGCTCCCGGCGGTACTTCGACCCGGAGCGCTACCGCGTCGTCCAGTTCGACCAGCGCGGCTGCGGGCAGAGCCTCCCGCACGCCGCCGACCCGTCGACCCGGATGGAGCACAACACCACCGCGCACCTGATCGCCGACATGGAGCGGCTGCGCGAACACCTCGGCATCGACAAGTGGCTGCTGTACGGCGGCTCGTGGGGCTCCACGCTGATCCTCGCGTACGCGCAGGCACACCCGGAACGGGTCTCCGGGATCGTGATCTGCGGGGTCACCATGACCGACGCCGACGAACTCGACTGGCTCTACCGGGGCGTCGGCCGACTGATCCCCGGACCATGGGAGGACTTCCGGGACTTCCTGCCGGCCGCCGACCGGGACGGCGACCTCCTCACCGCCTACAGCCGGCTGCTCGACGACTCCGACGAGACGGTCCGACGGGCCGCCGCCAACGCCTGGGCCACCTGGGAGGACGCGGTCATCGCGCACGAGGCCCTGGGCAAGCCGAACGCCTACAGCGACCGACCCTCCGACGCCCTCATGGCCTTCACCCGGATCACCGCACACTACTTCTCCCACCGGGCCTTCCTGACTGACGGTCAACTGCTCCGCGACGCCGGGCTGTTGGCCGGGATCCCGGCCGAGCTCATCCACGGGCGGCTGGACCTCGGCGCCCCCCTCGGCATCCCCTGGAAGCTGGCCAAGGCCTGGCCGGACGCCCGACTGACGGTCATCGACGAATCCGGGCACACCGGGAGCCCGCGGATGACGGAGGCGGTCCTGGCCGCGATCGAGCGGTTCGCCTGACCATCCGGGACCGGCCGGGGCGAAGCGCGAGGGGCGAAGTGCTAGTCCGGGGCGGCGTGGACGTCGGGGGCGCCGGTACCGGCCTGGAGGTCCCGGCCATCCGTCACCCATGACCCATTCCGATGAACCCCTACGATACGACGCATGATCGCCTACGCCCCGGCCGCGCTGTTCTTCCTGTTGTTCGGAATCGGGGTACTGCGCGACCGCCGTCAGTTCAGCAACGCCGTCCTCCTCGGCATCGCCGTCTCACTCCTCCTGCTGGCTCTGCTCGCCGGACTCCGCAAGGCCCCCACTCTCGTGGTGGAGGTCGTCGCGGTGGCGATCATCCTGCTGCCGGCCCTCGGCACGGTGGCCCTGATCTGGTTCCTGATCTCCAACGGCATCACCATGATCCGCAAGGAGGGCACCCGGCCCGCCAACCTGCTGTCCCTGCTCGCCGGATCGGGCATGCTCGGCGTGATCGGGCTGCTGCTCGCCGCCCTCGTCACCGGCTCCAAGTCGCTGGCCGTGCTGGCGGGCACCGCCGTCCTGGTCGTCCTCTACGTCTCGTTCCTGTTCGTCTGCTTCGTCGGCTACGCCTTCCTCTACAGCCGCCACCGACCGCGCCGGAACGTCGACTTCGTGGTCGTGCTCGGCTCCGGGCTGATCGGCGGCGAACGCGTCCCGCCGCTGCTGGCCAGCCGACTGGAGCGGGGCCGCCAGGCGTACGAGAAGCAGGCCGCACGCGGCAACCCCCCGGTGCTGATCACCTCAGGCGGTCAGGGGCCGGACGAGAAGCTGCCGGAGTCCCACGCGATGGCCGACTACCTGGCCGAACGCGGCTTCCCTGCCGGGCAGCTGGAGCGGGAGGACCGCTCGCGCACCACCGAGGAGAACCTGCTCTTCAGCAAGGCCATCATGGAGCGGGCCAAGCCCGACTACCGCTGCGTCGTGGTCACCAACGACTTCCACGCCTTCCGGGCGGCGCTTCTCGCCCGCAAGACCGGAGTGAACGGGCACGTCCTCGGCTCACCCACCGCGCGGTACTACTGGCCGAGCGCGACCATCCGCGAGTTCGCGGCGGTGTTCCTCTCGCACAAGCTCGTCAACTTCGGGATCTGCGGCCTCCTCGCGCTCTGCGGGGTGCTCGCGGCGCTCTGAGCGCCCCCGGTGTCCGGGACCTTCCTCGGGCCTGGTCCCGGCAGCCTCGGCGGCCGGGACCAGGCGTTCCGCCCGCTCGGGACGTCGACCCGTCAGGCCACGGGCCGGGGCGCCAGGATCGCGCAGGTGGTGGTGGCGTGCGCGTAGAGCTTTCCGCTCTCCACACCGATCACTCTGGCCTCGGCGGTCGCCATCGTCCGGCCCAGGTGCAGCACCTCGGCCTCGCAGCGCACCGGCGCCGAGTCCGCGAACAACGGGCGCAGCATGTGCACGTTCAGCTGGGTGGTCGTGTAACCGAGACCGGCCGACAGCCTGCTCAGCACGGCGCAGCCGAGCGCCGAGTCCAGCAGAGTGGCCAGGTAGCCGCCGTGCACGGTGTTCATCGGGTTGTGGAGGTGGTCGCCGAAGTGGCCCTCGAACACCGCCGTACCCGGCTTCACCTCGGTGAGGTGGAAGCCCATGGTGCTGCAGATCGAGGGCTCCGGGATCCGCCCGGCGATCCACTCCAGCAGGATCTCCTCCCCGGTCAGGTGGGAGTACTCGGCGATCGGCGGACCGGCCGTCCAGGTGTGGGTCCGGGTGCGCAGTTCCCGGTCGGACGGGTGCTGCGGCTTCTGCTGCGGCTTCTGCTGCTGCTTGTCGGAGTCGATCTCTGAAGTCGTCATGGGATCAACCTGCCCGGTTCGGTGATCCGTCTCAAGTGCCTTCCGCGGTACGGCAGGGCAACCGCTGCCGGCCTCCCCGCCCCGGCTCCCCGCAACCTTCTCAAGGGGCCGAACACTCGCCCCCACAATCAACACCGCCTCGCTCGGCTCTTGTACGGCCCTTGTGCGGCCCTGAGGATGGTCGCCAGGGCGAGTCCTGCGGATCGGAACCGGGCCGGTGTCACCCGTTCGGAGCGGCGGGCGCAGAATGATCCCGTTGGTCCTGGTCAGGGTGTCGGCCCGTGGTGGTGTGTCGGAGGCATGGTGTTTCGCCGCTGGTGGTTCGTCAGACTGCTGACGGTTCCGCAGGAGCAGACCGATCGGCGTGGCCCGAGGCGTACGCGGGCCGAGCGGCAGCGCGCCGAGCGGGAGCGGCGGGAGCTGGTGCTGGGCGAGTGGGAGGTGCTCCGCGACCGGCTCGCACGGCTCGCCGCGCAGCGGGTGACCGCCGCGGGCGAACTCTTCCGGGCCGCCGAACTACGGCTTTCCGCCGAGGAGACCACCGGCTCCACGCAGTCCGCCGCACGCGCCGGGTACCTGTGGGCCCTGGAGACGTTCGAGGCCGCCGGGCGGCTGCTGGAGCAGGCCGAGGACCCCCACACCGACCTCCCCGGCCTCGCGGCCGCGGTCGTGCTGGCAGAACAGGCCGTCGAGCGGCTCGCCGCCGCCCACGCCCTGCTGGCGGGGCACCGCCCCGAGCAGCCGACCGTCCGCTGCTTCTACAACCCTTTGCACGGCCCGGCCCTCCCCGCCGCCACCGCCCCTCGGCCCGGGAAGAAGCAGCGCCAGCGCCCCACCCACGGTGCCCGGGAGGCCGCCGCGGACCGGCGTCCGGCCTGCCGGTCCTGCCGCAACGCCATCCTGGCGGGCCAGACCCCGGACGTGCTTCCGGCGTTGCTTCCCGCCGGGGCCACCGACCGGGGCAGCGGGCCGCACCTGGTGCCCTACTACACCGTGCCGCAGCAGTGGTCGGCCTGGTCCGCCACCGCCTGCGGAGCCTACGACCCCGATGCGCCCGCCCTCGTCCTGCGTGGTGATCACCACCGCCATCCGCCGCGCTGACGCCGTTCGGGCGAGCAGCGGTTCGCAGGGCGGCACGACAGATGGTCAGGAGGACACGGCCGAGCCCCCCTGGTCCTCCCGGAGCCCGGCGAACAGGTCGCTCTCGACCGCGCCGGCCGGGGCCGTCCCACCGGTCGCACCACCGGTAGCCCCACCGACCGCACCGGCAGCGACGGGCACCAGGCTCCGGGCCAGGTGGTAGTCCTCGGTCGGCCAGACCTCCCGCTCGATGTCCCGGGGGTGGGCCATGAACGCGGTTCCGGGTGCGACCTGGGTGGCGTGCGCCAGCATCGCCGCGTCCCGCACGGCGAAGTGCTCGGCGCACGCGATCCGGGTGGTGGTCGGCAGGGCGGGCGGCACATCGGGCCACTCGGCCAGCAGTTCGGCCATGGCCGACGGAACACCGCGCTCCGTCATGGCGTCGTGCAGGGTCTGGAACCAGGCCCGGGAGAGCGCCAGGTGGTAGTAGAGCTTGGACGCCTGCCAGGGCTCGCCCGTCCCCGGGTGGCGCGCCGGGTCGGCGGCGGCTTCGAAGGCGGCCACGGCGACCCGGTGGGTCATCACGTGGTCGGGGTGCGGGTACCCGCCGGTCTCGTCGTAGGTGATGACCACGTGCGGGCGGAACTCGCGGATCAGCGCGACCAGCGGCGCCGCCGCGACCTCGACCGGCTGTGCGGCGAAGCAGCCTTCCGGCAGCGGCTCGTCCGGCCCCGGCATGCCGGAGTCGACGAAGCCGAGGAACCGCTGACGCACCCCGAGGATCTCCCGGGCGACCGTCATCTCCTCGCGCCGGATCCGGGCGATGTCGGCCCGGACCTCGGGACGGTCCAACGCCGGGTTGAGCACCGAACCTCGCTCACCGCCGGTACAGGTGGCGACCAGGACCTCCACTCCCTCGGTGGCGTACCGGACGAGCGTGGCCGCGCCCTTGCTGGACTCGTCGTCGGGGTGCGCGTGCACGCTGAGCAGGCGCAGGCCGCCGGGGTGCTTGGTGAACATGGGGGTCTCCGTGGGAGTCAATCGAAAGTCGGTCAAACGTCGGTCGAGAGTTCTGCCGTTCGCGGGACCGGCTGCGGAACAGCCGGTCGAGAAGCGCCGAGGCCGAGCACCGCCGGAGTCACGCACCGCCGGTCGAGAGCCTCCGGTCGGAAGCCGCCGGGGCCGAGAGCCGTTCGGCGGCCGGGTTGACGGCCGGGCTGACGGCCGGGCTGACGGCCGTTCAGGTGGCCTCCTTGCGGGTGTTCGGATAGAGGCAGGCTGGCGCGATCGCCATCGCCGAGAGGGCCAGCACCCACCAGAATGTCTCCCCGAAGGCCGCGCCCGGCCGGTCCTGGTGACCGCTCTGCGCCTGCTGGAGGGCCAGGGTCAGCACCGCGGTGCCGAGCGCCCCGCCGACCCGGTTCAGGACGTTGACCGCACCGGCCGCCGCCGGCACCTGGGCCTTCTCGACGCTCCCGTACACCGCCGCCAGGCCGGGTATCGCGATGATCCCCATGCCCGCGCCGCGCAGCGCCAGCGAGCCGGCGATCAGCCAGGCGGCCGGTTCGGAACCGCTGCCCAGCCGGGTGAACGCGAGTGTGCCGGCCAGGGAGCAGGCGATGCCGATCATGATGAGCGGGCGCGGCGCGACGCGGTCCGTGATGCGGGCGGCCAGCATCGCGGTGACCGCCGTACCGAGGGCCTGCGGTGCCAGCAGCAGGCCGGCCTCCACCGCCCCGGCGTGCTTCACCTGCTGGTAGTAGAGCGGGACCAGGAACATCGAGCTGTAGAGCGCGGCCCCCTGCAGGAAGCTGTTCGCCGTCGCCACGCTGAAACCGCGCCGGGCGAACAGCCGTAGGTCGATCAGCGGCGCCCGGACCCCATCGCGCCCCACCCGCAGCGCGTACCAGCCGTAGGCCACCACCAGCACCGCGCCCGCCACCAGGGCGACCAAGCCGGCTGTTCCGCCGTCACCGACCGTCGAGAGCCCGTAGACCAGGCCGGTCAAGCCGGGTGAGAGCAGCGCCAGGCCCGTCACGTCCAGCCGGGGTTTCGGTGCGTCGGACGCCTCGTCGGAGGGCAGCCAACGGGCCGCCAGCAGCAGGGTCAGCAGGCCGACCGGCACGTTCAGCAGGAACATCCAGCGCCAGTCGAGGTGCTCCAGCACCAGCCCGCCGAGGATGGGCCCCAGGACCGGGGCCAGGCTGATCGGGAGCATCAGGGTGCCCATCACCCGCCCGATCCGGGACGGACCGGCCGCTTGTATGATGATGGTCTGGCCGAGCGGTTGAATCATCCCGCCGCCGATTCCCTGCAGCACTCGGAAGGCGATCAGACTGCCCGTCGACCAGGCCAGGCCGCACAGCGCCGATCCGAGGACGAACAGGACGACCGAGGCGAGCCACGCCCGCCGGGCCCCGAAGCGGCCCGCGGCCCAGCCGGAGAGCGGCATGGTCAGCGAGATCGCCAGCAGGTACCCCGTGGCCACCCACTGCACCGCCGCGATCGAGCTGTGCAGGTCGCGGCCGACGGAGTCGATGCCGACGTTGACGATCGTCGTGTCCAGCAGTGCCAGGATCGGACCCAGCGCGAGCACCGCGCCCATCTTCCACAGGCCCGGCGGAATCGGCTCCGACTGCTCGCCCTCCCCCCGGACTCCCCCTCGCCGGCCCTCCGCCGTGACTGGTGTGCTCATGCGCCCCTCCCCTGAGACGTGCCTCGGTCGAGTCGCCCCCGTGCCATCCGGCGGCCACCCCGGCGACCTCCTCGGCCGCCCGAGAAGAACTTAGGACGGACCCAGTCTCTGGGTCAAGCCTAATTACTGTGCTCGACCCAGCGAGCTGCGCTAGGCTCCCGCCATGACCGAGACCGGGACACCGCCGAACCTCCGCGAGCTCAACAAGCGCCGCACCCGCGAGGCGATCTCGCACGCCGCCACCAGGCTCTTCATCGAGCAGGGCTTCGACCGGACGACGATCGCCGAGGTCGCGGCCGCCGCAGGCGTCGCCAAGATGACCGTCACCAACCACTTTCCGCGCAAGGAGGACCTCTTCTTCGACCTGCACGAGGAGCTCGTCGACCGGCTCGCCCGGGTCGTCGCCGAGCGCGTGCCGGGCGAGTCCGCCCTCGCCGCGCTGCGTCGCGACTGCCTGGCCAGGCTCGACCGGCACGACCCCCGGCTCGGCTTCTCCGGCCCCGCCTTCGCCCGTACGGTCTTCGACAGCCCGGCCCTGGTCGCCCGGCTGCGCGAGGTGCACGAGCAGAGCGAGACCGCGCTCGCCGAGGCGCTCGCCGAGGCCGTGCACGAGAGACCCGTCGGCTTCGAGAGCCGGGTCGCCGCCGCACTGCTCGCCGCCGTCGACCGGGCGGTGTTCGGCGAGGTCCTGCGCCGCACCCTGGCCGGCGAGGAGCAGGCCGCGATCGCCGCCGCGGTCCGCCCGTCCGCCGTCCACGCCTACGGCCGACTGGAGGGCGCACTGGGTGGCTTCGCCGTGCGCGAGGCCCGGCAGTGAGCCCAGCGGTGAGCCTGCCCCTGGGCCCGGCGATGAACCGACGGTGAGCCCGGCACCCAGCACCGGACAGCCGGCACCCAGCACCGGACAGGGGGCCGAGCGGCTCACCCGAGCCGGAGCACCCTTGACGAAAAGTTGACCTGCTCACGGCAGAAGGTTGACGATCACCGCCTCTATCGTCGGCCCATGCCCTCACAGCCCATCAGGCCCACCACGCTGCCGGTCCTGCCGTACCGCAAGCCCACCCGGGGCCGGGACTACTGGGTCCTGAACGACGTCCTGTCCGACCCGGACGCCGTCCGCGAGCGCTGCCTGGCCCGCGGCGAGTGGACCGAGGGCTACCCGCACCGCCCCGAGACCTGGCCCGGCCTGCGCACCATGCCGGGCCTGGAGCCCGACGAGCTGACCCGGGTCGAGGCCTTGGTCCGCAAGGCCACCGGCGCCTCCCGGCTCTGGGTGCAGAGCACCCCGGGCGGTGGCACGCTCAATCACAACTGCGTCCAGGTCGTCGGCGCCGGAGAGTCCGAGTCCCGCCCGCACACCGACTCCCGCGCGCTCTGCCGCTACGCCGCCGTGCTCTACCTCAGCCCCGGCGCGCCCAAGGACGCCGGCACCAGCTTCTACCGCCAGCAGTTCCCCGGCGGCCGCCTCGGCGGCAATCTGGTCGACGCCCCGCACACCAACCTGGTCGAGGCGCTCGGCACCCGCCGCGTGCCCGCCGACCACTTCGTCGAGGACGTCCGCGTCCCCAACCGCTACAACCAACTGCTGCTCTACCACGCCAATCTGATCCACAGCGCCACCACCTACTACGGCGACGAACTGGCGGACCGCCGGATGACGGCGGTGTTCTTCTGGATGGCCTGACCCCGTCGGACGGCCCGACGCCGGCCGACGGTCCCTCATCGTCGGCCGGCCCCTCACCGACCGACAGCCCGACGCCGACCGACAGCCCGACGCCGACCAACGTCCCGACGCCCTGACATTCCGGCTCAGGCGGCCCCGACGTGCGCCGGTCCCGCCCGCGTCAGCGCCGCCGCCAGCCGGGCCAGATCCTCCGCCCCGACCAGCCCCGCCAGGCCCGCCGGACTCCCCGGCAGCCCGAGCGCCCGGGCCCGCGCCAGCACCCGCTCGTCGAAGTACGGCCGCAGCGACGGCCAGACCGCCTGCGCTTCGCGCCGGAAGATCCCGGCCCCGACCGGCCCGATCCGGGGGAACTCCCGCAACAGCCCGCCGATCCGCTCGGGCTCGCCGTCGGCCTCCTCCCGCAGCCGCCGCAGATCGCCGCTCCAGCGGTCGAGCAGCAGTTCGGCGCCCCGGACCAGTGCGGTGGCGGTGCTCTCGTCGTAGCGCACGTAGTGGGCCCGGCCGAGTGCCGCGACGAGCGTGCCACGCCGGGCGCCGGCCATCGCGCGCGGTGTCCGCAGTCCGGCGGCCGACAGCTCACGGGCCGCCGCGGTGGCGGTGCCGGCGCTGATTCGGGCCGAGCAGAGGACCGTCAGCACGAGCAGCCGGTAGAGCGGTGAGGGCTCGTCGCGCAGCGTGATCCCGGCCTCCTCCGCGTAGGTGCGGCCGAACCGGTCCAACAGCTCGGAAACGGTCGTGTCCACGGCCATCACCTCCTGCCTCCACGCTTGCCCCGATTCGGGCCCGGCGCACCGGGGGACGCTTCGCCGCATGGACCAGGACACCGCGGCCCACGACCGCACACACCGGCCGACCGCCCCGCCGACCGCCCCGGGGCCCGAGACCGGCCACCCCGGCCACCCCGGCCACCCCGGCCCGCCCTCCGCGCCACCCACCGAGGCGCCCACCGAGGCGATCCGCCCCGACTGGGCCGCCATCGACGAGTTGCCCACCGTCGACCTGCTCCGCCTGATGAACGCCGAGGACCGCACCGTCCCGGCGGCCGTCGCCGCCCAGGTGGAGCGGATCGCCGCCGTGGTCGACGCGGTGGCAGGCCGGCTGGCGGGTGGCGGGCGGCTGGTCTACGCCGGGGCGGGCACGGCCGGCCGCCTCGGGGTGCTGGACGCGGCCGAGTGCCCACCGACCTTCGGCACCGATCCGGCACTCGTCGTGGCCCTGATCGCGGGCGGCCGGACGGCCGTGACGGAGGCCGTCGAGGGCGCCGAGGACCGCCCCGAACTCGCCGTGGCCGACGTGGCCGCACTGGCCCTCACACCCGCCGACACCCTGGTCGGGGTCTCGGCCTCCGGCCGCACCCCGTACGCGGTGGCGGCGGTGCGGGCCGCCCGGGCCACCGGCGCGCTGACCGTCGCTCTGGCCTGCAACCCCGGTTCGGCACTGGCGGCCGCCGCCGACCTGGTCGTCGAGGTGGAGGTGGGCCCCGAGGTGCTGGCCGGCTCGACCCGGCTCAAGGCGGGCACGGCGCAGAAGCTGGTGCTCAACATGCTGTCGACGGCGGTGATGGTCCGCCTCGGCCGGACGTACGGAAACCTGATGGTCGACGTCCGGGCCACCAACGCCAAGCTGCGCGAGCGCGCCCGGCGGATCGTCGCCGAGGCCACCGGCGCCGACGAGGCGGCCGTCCGCCGCGCCCTCACCGCGACCGACGGACGGGCCAAGGACGCGGTCCTGCTCCTGCTCGCCGATGTGGACGCCCCCACCGCCTCCCGACTCCTCACGGCCGCCGACGGCCGGCTGCGCGAGGCCCTGCGGGCCGCCCGGACCGGCTGATCCGGACCGGTCCGCCTCCTCCCCCGTCTCCCCCGCCTCCCCCCGGTCTCAGTCGCGCTTCCCCTTCGCGTGGTGTCGCCGGTTCTGCGGTGCCGTCAGCCCCGCGACCAGCCTCCGCGCGGCCGCACGTCCGTCGGGGCGCGGTGCCGGCGCCCTCGGGCCCGCGAGGTCACGGCCGGTGAGCGTCCCGGCGCCGACGGCGGACCAGTCCGTGCGGCTCACCACCGCGACATGGCCCTCCCGGTGCGCCTTCGAGTCCTTCCAGTCATCGGGAGGGGCCATCAGGACCCGCAGGTCCCGGTCGTCCAGCCATTCGACCCCGAGGACCTGTCGGCCACGGTCGTGCTCGATCAGCGACCGCACGGTGCCGGTCTCCAGGTCCACGAGCAGGAGCTCGCCCTCGAAGAAGTAGCCGCCGTCGTACTCACCCGTCCCCACGGCGAGCAGCGGGCGCGTCGGATGGAAGGCCATCGCGTGCACGGGGTACCCGGAACGCAGCAGCCGGCGGCGCCTGGCCCGATCGGTGACGTGGAAGACGCCGACCGTCCTCGCCTCGTCGTATTCGTCCGCGCCGGCCACCGCGAGCAGGCCGCGGCGCTTGTCGGCGACGGCCAGCACGGGATCGCCGAGCTCGGAGAAGGGGTGGTCGCCGCCGCGGTCGACGGGAATCCGGGTCACACCGATGATCTTCGCAGGATCGCCGGAGCCGCGGATGTCCGCACCCGCCCCGGACACACCCGCCCCGGAGGCACCCGCACGGACCGGACGTCCGCGGCCGAGCGGACGGCCAAGCCGTCGCCGATGCCGATGCCGATGCCGGTGCCAGCACCGGGGACCGCCCCCCGTACCCCGCGAGCGGAACGGCCGGGCGGTGCCGGCGCATCACGACGGAACACCCCTGCGGGTGATGTCGCCGGAACGGCCGCGCCCGACCCGGGCGGGAGCAGCGGACCCGAACGGGCCGACGCCACACGGCGGTCGGGCACCACGGGCGGACGGTCGGCGCCGGGCACACCGTGCGACCCGCGCCGGCCGCACCGACCCGCGGGACCGGCGGGCAGGCAGAATCCGACCGGTCGTCACGAGGAGGTCCGATGAACATCCCCGGTCCCGAGCCCCAGCCGGACGGCGGGGTGGGCGCCATCGCGCGGGCGGGCGGACTGCACACCTACCAGCTGTGGCTGCACGCCGAGTTCGGGCCCGTCGTACGGTTCCAACTGCCCGGTGCCGAGACGGCCGTGTCGATCGCCGATCCGGTGCTGCTGGAGGCGACGGTCCGCCTCGACGAGCGGCCGGAGCGGCTGTTCTCCTTCCTGGACCCGCTGTTCGAGGCGGGCAACCTCCAGGTACTCCCGGCCGGGGAGCACGCCCGGTGGCGCCGGCTGTTGCTCACGGTCCTGGCCGGACGGCCCTCGCACGAACGGCACTTCGCCCGTTTCACCGCCCTGGCGACCGGACTCGCCGACCGCTGGGCCGCCCGGCCCGCCGACCGGCCGATCGAACTCCAGCGGGAGCTCACCGGGCTGTCCCTCCGGATGATCTGCGCCTTCGCGCTGGGCGGAGACGCCGACGGCCCGGACGGCGGCCCCGACGACCCGGACGGTGTGGTCGAAGCCTTCGACGTGGTCCTCACCGACCACCTGGAGCGCCTCTACCGGGTGCCGCCCGGGGCCGGCACAGCCCCGCCGCGGAACGCCGAACGGACCGCTCGGGCGCTCGCCCACCTGCGGGCGACGGTCGACCGGGTGATCGCGGCGCACCGCCCGGGCCTCCCCGGCGACCGCAGCGACCTCGTCGGCGCCCTCGTCGAGGCCGGCGAGCCCCCCGCGAGGATCCGCGACACCGTCCTCGCGGTGATGCTGGCCGCCCACCACACCACGGGCGTGGCCGTCTCCTGGACGTTGCACCTGCTCGGTGGGCATCCGGAGGCGGCCGCCCGCGTCGCCGGGGAACTCGACCGCGTCCTCGGCGACCGAGCCGCGCCGGACTACGCCGACCTGCGCCGGCTGCCCTACCTGGAGATGGTGCTCCGGGAGTCGCTGCGCCGCTGCCCGCCCGGCCCGTACGGCGCCCGGCTGACCCCGGAGCCGCTGGCCGTCGGCGGGTACGTGGTCCCCGCCGGGGCGGTGGTCTTCTACCCGTTCTGGGCCGTCCACCTGAACCCCGCGTACTGGCCCGAGCCGGAGCGGTTCCGGCCCGAGCGGTTCGGCGCGGAGGAGTCGGCGGGACGCCCGAGGCTGGCCTGGATCCCGTTCGGCGTGGGCCCGCGCGGCTGTGAGGGGGCCGGTCTGGCGACGGTGGAGGCCCTGTCGGTGCTGGCCGTCCTGCTCAAGCGCTTCCGCTTCCGGCCCGAGCCGGGCCACCGGGTGGTCCCGGTCGACCGCTTCGTCCTCCGGGCCGCCGACGACGTCCGCATGCGGGTGAGCCCGAGGACCGCGGCGGACGCCCCTTGAACGAGGTCCGTCACGGCGCCCCGCGCAGCCGCAGGACGTAGGTCGCGGTGAGCGCGACGGCCGGGTCCCCGTCATGCGTCAGACCGGCGAGGGCACCTGCCGCGGTGGCCCCCGGGATGTCCGCGAGGGCCTGGGTCAGCCGTCGGCGTGCCGAGGAGCCGGGGGCGGCGCGTGCGAGACAGTCGACGAGCCCGGTGGCGATCCGGTCCGCCGCGGCGGGGTCGGCCGCCAGCGCGCCGAGCGCGTCGGCCGCGTCGGCGTCGTTCCTCGCCCCGTCGACCATGTCGATGAGCGTGGGAACGGCGTCGGTCACGCCGCGGGCCCCGAGCGCCAGCGCCGCGTACCCCCGCACCACCGCGTCGGGGCCGGTGAGGGCGTCCCGCAGCAGTGCGGTCGCCGCGTCGTCCGCGATCTCGGCGATGGACCGGACGGCGCGTTCGCGCACCTCGGCCACGGGTGAGCCGAGGCCCTCCGCGAGCGGTGCCAGCGCGTCGGCGCCCGCCTGCGCGAGGGCCCAGCGGAGCGCCCCGGAGACGTTCGGGTCGGACTCGTTCAGCGCGGCCTCGGCCAACGCCTCCACCGGCACGGCGACGTCGTCCGCGGCGGACAGGGCCGCGCGCTGCCGCGCCCCGGGGCTCGTCGACTGCAACGCCTGGAGGAGCGAGACGATCCGGAGGACGTCCTCCCAGCCGGCGGGTCCGGCGGCGCCGATCCGCCGGAGCCGGGTGAGCAGTTCGGTCTCGGCCGCCATGCGGTCCAGCGTCCTTCGGATGAGGTCGTCGACGAGTTCCGAGGGCGCGAACCCGGGGTCGTCGAGCGCGCGCCCGACGTCACTCAACGACAGGCCCAGCGACCGCAGGCTCTCGATGTGGAAGATCCGCCGGATGTTCTCCTCGGAGTACTCCCGGTAGCCCGAGCCGGTGCGACCCGACGGCCGCACCAGGCCGAGCGATTCGTAGTGCCTGAGCATGCGGGCGCTGACCCCGGACCGCTGGGCGACGTCACCGATCAACACTGCCTACCGCTCCTCCCGGCCCGGCCCGCCGAGGACCGCGACGCGCTTGGCCTCCTCGACCGCGAGCTCGAATCCGGCGTCCGGGTCGCGCCGCAGCCGTTCCGTGGCGACCGCGTGCGCGCGCACGCCGGGGTCGGGATCCGTCGCCGCGGCGTCCACGGCCGGCACCGCCGCCTCCCCGAGCGCGATCAGCGCCCGGCTGAGGCTCAGTCGCGTCTCGCGCCCGCCGCGCCCGAGCTGCGTCGCCAACCCTACGGCCAGCCGGTGCTCCGCACCGTCGGGTACGAGCACGACCGCGGCCCGCCAGGCGCTGCGGGCCACGTCCTCGTCGGCGTCGGCCAGCAGCTCCGGCGTGACCACCGGCCACGCCCGCCGGTCCCCGATCTTGGACAGCGTGTGCAGGGCCTGGCTCCGCGCCTGCGCGCGCTCCGAGCGGACTTCGTCGACCAGCACCGGGACCGTCGCGGACGCCGAGTGGCGGGTGAGCGCCCACGTGAGCATCTCGCGCACGGAGAAGTCGGGTTCGACCGCGCACCGCTCGACGAGCGTTCCGACGGACCCCGGGTCCGGGGCCGTGCCGATCGCCAGCGCCGCCCGCAGCCGGACGGACGGGTCGTCGTTCTCCAAGCCCCGAAGGGCTCGCACCGTGGCGGTGTCCTTCGTCGTCATGGTCATCGGGACCACCTCCTCGGCCACAGTGAAGGCCTTGTCACGGTGTCAAGGTCAAGCGCCGCCACCGACCCACCGACCCACCGACCCGCTGACCCGACGTCCCGGCAGGCCCCCGACGGCCCGCTGACCCGCTGACCCGACGTCCCGGCAGGCCCCCGACGGCCCGACGGCCCGAAGCCGACCGCCTAGCCCAGCCGCACGTCCTCCGCCACCACGACCTCGCCGAGGCGCGGGAAGTCCAGCTCCACCGCCGCCCGGTGCTCCTCCGCCGTGAGCCCGGTCATCGCGTCCTCGACGAACACCAGCTCGTACCCGTGGTCGGCGGCGGCGCGGGCGCTCGACTCCACCCCGAGGTTGGTGGCGATCCCGGCGAACACCAGGGTCTCCACGCCCCGTGCCCGGAGCAGTTCGTGCAGGCCGGTGCCCTGGAAGGCGCCGATGGTGCGCTTGACCACGATCTCGTCGGCCACCGCCTCGACCTCCGCGAGCAGGTCGCTCCCGGGCGGCTGCTCGGCGACGTTCGGCCGCTCGACCCGAACGGCGACGACCGGGGCCCCGGCGGCCCGGAAGGTCCGGGCGAGCTCCAGCGAGGTCGCGACCACCTCCGAACCGGCGTGCGGCGCGAGCGGGTTGGCGACGATCCGGTCCATCAGGTCGATCAGGACCAGGGCCGTGCTGCGGGGATCAAGGGCGGTCATGGCGCCAACCTAGCCCATCCTCCGCGCCGGCCGGCCTCGCTTCCCTCGCCGCCCCTGCTTCCCTCTCCGGAGCCGGCTCCCCCGCCGGACCGGGCTCCCCCTCCGGAGCCCGCTCGCCCGTCTCCCGGGCGATCTCCGCCCGGAACCCCTCGACCAGCACGCGCAGCCCGTACTCGAAGTCGGCGTCGTGGTCGGTCATCCGCAGCACGTCGGCCGCCTCGCGCAACAGCGGCAGCCCGCGCAGTGCATCGTCCGGGAACGGCGGCCGCTCCTGGCTCTCGGCGTCCTGCTGCCAGGCCTGCTCCTCGGTGACCCAGCCCATGACGTACCGGTCGACGGTCAGCAGCAGCCGCAGGGCCGTGCGCGGCCGCAGGCCGGCCGTGCAGAGGGCGCTCAGTTGGGCCTCCACGGCCGGGAGTTCGTCCTCGGTGGGCAGGGTGCCGGCGTGCACCCGGGCACCGTCGCGGTAGGCGAGCAGGGCGTGGCGCTTGGCCCGGGCGTCGGCGGCGATCCACTCCGGCCAGCGGTCCGGGCCGGGCTCGCGGTCCGGTGGGAGGACCTCGGCGAGCATCGCCTCGGCCATCAGGTCGAGCAGCTCCCGCTTGCTCTTGAAGTGCCAGTACAGCGCCGGCGACTGGACGCCGAGTTCGCGGGCGAGCCGTCGGGTGGTCAGCCCTTCGATGCCCTCCTCGTTCAGCAGGCGCAGCGCGGTGCGCACCACCTCGTCGCGTTGCAGCGCCATCCGTTCGGCCTCCCGGTTAATCGCTTGCCAGGCCCACCTTATCGCCGATAAGTTCCCGAGCTGGAATTTATCAGCGATAAGGACCGGCCGCCGCCGCGCCACCGGCGCGCCACGCGTCGGCCACGAAGGGACCAACGCCCGCATGACCTCCGCCCCCGACCGTTTCCGGTCCCGGCTGCTTCCGGACACCGCGCCCTGGCGGTCCTCCCGGGACTTCCGCCTGACCTGGACCGCCGGCACGGTCACCCTGTTCGGCTCGATCTTCACGATGACGGCGATCCCCCTGCAGATCGCCGACCTCACCGGCTCGCCGTGGGCCGTGGGCGCGGTCGGCGCGGTCGAACTCGTGCCCGCCGTCCTGTTCGGCCTGTACGGCGGCGTCCTCGCGGACCGCGCGGACCGCCGCACGGTGGCCCTGGTCTCCGAGGTCGCCCTGGCCGCGCTCAGCGCCCTGCTGCTGGCCGACGCGCTGCTCGACACCCCCGCCGTCTGGCCGCTCTACGTCGCCGCCGGACTGGCGGCGGCCCTGCAGGGCGTCCAGCAGCCCGCGGTGGAGGCGATGGTCCCGCGGCTGGTGCCGCACGACCAGCTGGTGGCGGCGGGCGCCCTGCTCTCGCTGCGGTGGAGCGTCGGCGGGGTGGTGGGCCCGGCCGCCGCCGGGCTGCTGATCGCGACGGCCGGAGTGCCGGCGGCCTTCCTCGTCGACCTCGGCACCTTCCTGCTCTCGATCGCCCTGCTCGCCCGGGTCCGGCCCGTCCCGTCGGAGCGGGACGCCGAGAAGCCGCGGCTGGGCGCGTTCGTCGAGGGCGCCCGGTACGCCGCTCGGCGGCCCGATCTGATCGGCACCTACCTGGCCGACCTCGCGGCCACCGTCTTCGCCCTGCCCACCGCGCTGTTCCCGTTCCTGGCCGTGGAGCTGAACGCGACGTGGGCGCTCGGCCTGTTCTACTCGGCCGGTGCGGTGGGCAGCCTGATCGCCGCGGCGACGAGCGGCTGGACGGGGCGGGTGCACCGGCACGGCCGGCCGGTCGTGCTCTCCGCCGCCCTGGTCGGTGCCGCGACGGCCGCGGCCGCCTTCGCCCCGGGCCCGTGGACCGTCCTGCTCTGCCTGGTCGTCGCCGGCAGCGCGCACTGGATCGGCGACACCTTCCGCAGCGCGATCTGGAACCAGTCCGTACCGGACGGGCTCCGGGGTCGCGCCGCCGGGTGGGAGATGCTGATCGGCGCGGCCGGGCCCGCCCTGGGCGACCTGCGGGCCGGCGGTCTCGCCGCCCGGCAGGGCATCCGGGCCGCGCTGCGCACCGGCGGCCTGCTCTGCTTCGGCAGCGCCGCCGTGCTGTCCGCCGCGGTCCCCGCACTCTGGCGCTACGACCAGCGCGAGCACCGCGTCAGGTCGGCGGCCGACGCCTCCACCGCGCCCTCCGCGGAGCCGCTCACCGGGCCCGCCCCTTGACGCGCCGCACCGTCGGCACCACGACCGCCGACCACCCACGTCCAGAGCCGGAGCCCCGGACCGAAGACCCGAGCCCCCGCCCATGCCCCGACTCCCGAGTCCGCACCCGGCACCCAGCACCCCAAGCCCCGCGCCCCAAGCCCCGATCACCGTACGCACATCTCCCGATCGCCGCCTCACCGGATCGCAGCACGGCCCGTACGTGCTCGACCCGTCCGTGTCCAGGGCGTCGTGGAGTGAATGCGCCACTCCCGGCGCGCAACCGTTGACCGTCCGCCCCTCCCGACGGTTGGCTCACCCCGAGCCGGCCGCCGGGGAGTTCGGCGCCACCGCCGACGCGGCACGGCCGATCCCAGGGGAGGGAACCAGATGACCCGCTTCCGCCGCCCACTGCGCGCGGCCTGCATCCTCGCGGCCACCGCACTCGCCGTCGCCGGTGCCGCACCCGCGCAGGCCACCCCGTCCCGGCCCGGCCGGCCGACCCCCCGGACCGAACGGGTGTCCGTCGGCCTCGGCCAGGCCCAGCCCGACGGCGCCTCACAGGCCGGTGGTCTGAGCGCCGACGGCCGCTACGCCGTCTTCACCTCGGACGCCACCAACCTGGTCCCCGGTGACACCAACGGAAAGTCCGACGTCTTCGTCCGCGACCTGTGGACCGGCCGCACCGAGCGGGTCGACACCGGCCCGGACGGCGCACAGGCCGACGGCGCCTCCTACGAGGCCACGATCAGCGGCAACGGCCGCTACGTGGCGTTCAGCTCCTCCGCCACCAACCTCGCGCCCGGCGCGGTCCTCGGCGCCCAGGACGTCTACGTCCACGACCGCTGGACCGGCGGGACCAGGCTGGTCTCCACCGCCAGGACCCCGGGGGCGCCGCAGCCGAACAAGGTGTCCGCCCAGCCCTCGATCAGCTGGGACGGCCTCACCGTCGCCTACCAGTCCAACCGCAGCGACCTCGCCCCCGGGACGGTCACCTGGTTCGGCGGCAACATCTACGTCTCCGACCTACGCACCGGCACGACGGCCCTGGTCAGCGTCGGCGCGGACGGCAAGGAGGCGGACGCCTCCTCCACCGACCCCGAGATCAGCGCCGACGGCAGCACCGTCGTCTTCATCTCCAAGGCCACCAACATCATCGGCGCGGGCCGGCCCGATGCCCTCTCCCCGGACGCGGTCGCCCGGCTCGCCGCCGGCTCCGACGCGGAGTTCACCGCCGACACCCTGCAGCCGAACGTCCGACAGGGCGTCCGGCAGGATGTCCGACCGAACGTCCGCCAGGATGTCCGGTCCGATGACAAGGCGAACATCCTCAAGCCGCGCACCTACCCGCTGTACGTCCGCGACCTGCGCGCCGCGCGGACCCGCCTGGCCAGCCCGGACGGCAGCGGCGGCTACCGGGGCGTGGTCAACCCCTCGATCAGCCCGGACGGCCGCTACGCCGTCTACTCTTCCTGGGTCCTGCACGGCGACAGCGAGTGGGACCGCCACTTCGAGGTCTA
Source organism: Kitasatospora sp. NPDC059599 (assembly GCF_042735125.1). Lineage (NCBI taxonomy): Bacteria > Bacillati > Actinomycetota > Actinomycetes > Kitasatosporales > Streptomycetaceae > Kitasatospora > Kitasatospora sp. NPDC059599. The sequence goes on from NZ_JBHWCL010000041.1 coordinate 47,092, forward strand.
CGCCCGCGACCTCGCGCTGGGCACCGAGACGCTGGTCAGCGTCGGCCTGCCCGGGACGAAGACCACTGCGGGCTCCTACGCCGGCCGGATGACGGCGGACGACCGCTGGGTCTTCTTCTCCTCGGAGGCGGACAACCTCGTCCCCGGCGACACCGACCAGGCCTCGGACGTCTTCCGCCGCGACCTGTGGACCGGCCGCACCGAGCGGGTCGACCTGGCGGACGACGGCTCCCAGGGCGCCGGCTCGGACGCTCCGTTCGTCGACGCCTTCGGCACCGCGGTGGTGTTCACCTCGTCCGACGGCTCCCTCGTCCCCGGTGACACCAACCACGTCCCGGACGTCTTCCTCCGCCGTCTGCCACTGTTCTGACACCCGGTCCGGCGGCTCCGGCCGGACTCCCGACCCCGATCAGGACGGCCCTCACGGCGTGAGCGGCCGCTCCGAGGCCCGGATCGGCGACGGGAGTTCGGTCCGCCCCCGCAGGTAGCGGTCCACCGCGGCAGCGGCCGCCCGCCCCTCGGCGATCGCCCAGACGACGAGGGACTGTCCGCGCCCGGCGTCGCCCGCCACGAAGACGCCCTCCGCCGCGGTGCCGAAGCCGTCGTCCCTGGCCAGGGCGCCCTCCGGCCCGATGGCGAGGCCGAGTTGGGCGAACAGCCGCTGGTCCGGTTCCGGCCCGGTGAAGCCCAGGGCAAGCAGCACGAGCTGCGCCGGGAGGGTCTGCTCGGTGCCGGGCCGCGGGCTGCGGTCGGCGGGTTCGGTCTCGGCGAAGCGGACGGCGGCGAGCCGGCCGTCCGGGCCCGCTTCGAAGCCCACGGTGGTCGCCGCGAACACCCTGGGCCCGGCTGCGACGGCGCCGGACTCCTCGTGCGAGGTGGTCTCCCGGTACACCTTGGGGTGGACCGGCCAGGGCTGCCCGGGTGCCCGGCGCTCCGGCGGGCGCGGGTTGATGTCCAACTGGGTGACGGAGGCGGCGCGCTGGCGCAGCGCCGTGCCCAGGCAGTCGGCCGCCGTGTCCCCGCCTCCGACGATCACCACGTGGCGGCCCTCGGCGGAGACCGGCGAGGCCGGGCAGTCGCCCTCGTCCGTCCGGTTCGCCCAGGTCAGGTAGTCCATCGCCTGGTGCACCCCGGCCAGTTCGCGTCCGGGCACCGGCAGTTCCCGGCAGGCGGTGGCGCCCACCGCGACGACCAACGCGTCGTACCCGGACCGCAGTTCCTCCCCGGGCACGTCCCGGCCGACCCACACCCCGGTGCGGAAGTCGGTGCCCTCGGCCCGCAGCTGGTCGAGCCGGCGTTCCAGCCGGTGCTTCTCCAACCGGAACGGCGGGATGCCGTACCGCAGCAGTCCACCCGCGCGGTCGGCCCGCTCGTAGACCGTGGTGGCGTGTCCGGCCCGGGTCAGCTGCTGGGCGGCGGCCAGCCCGGCCGGGCCCGACCCGATCACCGCGACCCGCCGCCCGGCGTCGCGCCCACCGCCCCGCCCGGGCGGCAGGGGGCCGTCCCAGCCCTCCTCCCAGGCCCGGTCGGCGATCGCCAGCTCCACGTTCTTGATGGTCACCGCGGCTCCGCCGATCGCCAGGACACAGGCGCTCTCGCAGGGCGCCGGGCAGAGCCGCCCGGTGAACTCCGGGAAGTTGTTCGTGGCCAGCAGCCGGGCCGCCGCGGCCCGCCAGTCGTCTGCCGCCACCAGCCGGTTCCAGTCCGGCACCAGGTTCCCCAACGGGCAGGCGCTGTGGCAGAAGGGCAGTCCGCAGTCCATGCACCGCTCCGCCTGCCCGCCGACCACGGGCAGCAGTGCCCCCGGCCGGTACACCTCCCGCCGGTCCCCCAGCCGGTCCCGGGCGTCCCGCCGCGCCCGCTCCGCACGGGGGGTGGTGAAGAAGGCCATCCGGTCTGCCATCGCGGCCTCCGGCAGGGCGTGCCGACACTGACCCGGCGGCCCGCCCGGCGGCACGCCACCGTGTGGCCACCGTACGCCCGCGAAGCAGCACGCGAAAGCGGCGACCGGACGTACCCGTCCGACCGGCTCCACCGACCCGCCCCGGGCCGTCGTGAGCACGCCAGGGAGAATCCTCGTCATGACCCACACCGTGCTGATCGCCGAGGACGACCGGGCCATCCGCGACTCGCTCGTCCGCGCGCTGATGCTGGAGGGCTACCGGGTGCGGATCGCCACGAACGGCACCCAGACCCTGGCCGTCCTCGCCGAACAGCGCCCGGACGTCCTGCTGCTCGACGTGATGATGCCCGAGCCGGACGGCCTGGAGGTCTGCCGCCGGCTGCGCGCCGTCGGCGACCGCACCCCGGTGCTGATGCTCACCGCCCGGGTCGAGGTCCCGGACCGGATCGCCGGGCTCGACGCCGGTGCCGACGACTACCTGGTCAAGCCCTTCGACGTACACGAGCTGTTCGCCCGGCTGCGCGCCCTGCTGCGTCGCCACGAGCCGACGCCCACGACCGGGGGCCCGCCCGTCGTCGAGGTCCTGACCGTCGCCGACCTGCGGATCGAGCCGCCCGCCCGGCGGGCCTGGCGGGACGGCGAGGAGCTGGAGCTGTCCCGCACCGAGTTCGATCTGCTGGAGCTGCTGACCCGGCACGCCGGCGCCGTCCTCGACCAGGCCACACTGTACGAGCGGATCTGGGGCTACGACTTCGGACCCGGCTCGAAGAACCTCGCCGTCTTCATCGGCTACCTGCGCCGCAAGCTCGACCGCCCCGGCATGCTCCCGTTGATCCACACCGTCCGCGGCGTCGGCTACACGCTGCGCGAGCCGTGACCGGCCAGGCACGCCGCCCGCGCCTGCCGCGCCCGGGCCTGCACGCCGCTCTCTCGCTCGCCTTCGCCGCGATCGCCGCCCTGGTCGCCGTGCTGATCGGCGCCCTCGGCTACCACGCCGCCGCCCGGCTGATCCGCGACGACGAGACCGCCGACTTCGGCGCGGCCGTCGCCTCCGTCGACCGGCAGGTCGAACAGGAGGTCCTCTTCCCGGGCGACTTCGCCGGCCCCAGCGGCCTAAGCGACGACCTGCTGCGCCCGATCCGGGTGACCTCGCAGGCGCTCGACCCCGATGCCCGGGTGCTCCCCGGCACCGCCCGGCTCGACCTGCCGTCGACCCCGGAGGACCTCCGACTCGCCCGGTCCGACGAGCCGGGCCGCACCGCGACCGGGCTGCGCGTCCTGCACGGCGACACCCTCCGGGTGGGCGTCGTCTCGCTCGGCGGCCACCGGGGCGCGGTCCAGATCATCCAGCAGGTCGGTCCGACCGAGCACCTGCTGGCCGTGCTGCGGATCCGCACCGCCCTCCTGGTGGCGATGGTCGCGGTGCTCGCGGGCGGGGCGGGCTGGCTGCTGGCCCGGGGGATCTCGGGCCGGCTGGTCCGGCTCACCGCCGCGGCCGAACTGGTCGCCGCCAGCGGCCGGTTGGACGTCCCGGTGCCCGCCGCCGGTACGGACGAGGTGGGCAGGCTCGGCCGTGCCTTCGACCGGATGCTGGTCCGGCTCGCCACCGCCAAGGAGAACCAGCGCCGTCTCGTCCAGGACGCCGGGCACGAGCTGCGCACCCCGCTGACCAGCCTGCGCACCAATCTCGCGGTGCTCCCCGCCCTGGACCGGCTGCCGCCCTCCGAGCGCGCCGCGTTGATGGCCGATCTGGCCGAGGAGGCGAGGGAGTTGACCCAGCTGGTGGAGGAGCTGGTGGCGCTGGCCGCGGACCGCCGGGCGGACGAGCTGCCGACCGAGGTGGTCCTGGCCGATGTGGTCCGCGGGGCCGCCGCCCAGGCCGGGCGGCGCAGCGATCGGGAGATCCTGGTGGACGCGGACGACACCGTGGTCACCGCCCGCCCCGACGCGCTGGCCCGCGCGGTGGGGAACCTGCTCGACAACGCCGCCAAGTTCGACCCGGCCGGCGCGGGCCCGATCGAGGTGGTGGTGCGCGGCCCACGGGTGGAGGTGCGCGACCGCGGCCCGGGCATCGACGAGGCCGACCTCGACCGGGTCTTCGACCGCTTCTACCGGGCCACCGCCGCCCGCAGCCTGCCCGGTTCCGGGCTGGGCCTGGCGATCGTGCACGAGGTGGCCAGGTCGCACGGCGGCGCCGCGTTCGCCGCCAACCGGGAGGGCGGCGGTGCGGTGATCGGCTTCACCCTCGGCGACTGACGGATGCGGACGGGCCCGGTGCACGGAAGCGGCACCGGGCCCCGACGGACGTCAAACCCGGACGAACATCAGGCCCCGACGGACGTCAAACCCCGACGGATGTCATCAGCCCCCGCCCGAGCCAGTCGGACTCGTCCTTCACACCCGGCAGGACGAAGAAGTACCCGCCACCCGTCGGCGAGATGTAGTCCACCAGCGGCTCGCCGATCAGCCTGGTCTGGGTGGCCTCGAACTGCCGCACCACGTCCTGCTGGTAGCAGCAGAACACCAGGCCCATGTCCAGGTTGCCCGCCTTGTCGACGCCCCGGTCGTAGTTGAAGCCGCGGCGCAGGATGCGCGAGTCGTCGGTGTCGGAGGTGCGCGGGTTGGCGAGGCGGATGTGCGCGTCGAGCGGGATCGCCTTGCCGTCCGGGTCCTTGGCGTAGTCCGGCGCGTCGGTCTCCTGGTGGCCGTCGAGCGGCGCGCCGGTGTCGCGGCGGCGGCCGAACATCTTCTCCTGCTCGGTGAGGGTGACCCGGTCCCAGAACTCGATGAGCATCCGGATGATCCGGATCACCTGGTAGCTGCCGCCGACGGCCCAGGCGGGCTCGCCCGTCGCACCGTTCACCCAGATCAGCCGGTCCATCTCCCGGGCCGACCCGGTGTCCGGGTTGACGATCCCGTCCTTGAAGCCGAGCAGGTTGCGCTGGGCGCCGTCGGGGCGGGACTGGTTCTGGAAGCCGTCGATCCGCCAGAGGATCTGCATCGCACCGCGGGTGTGCCGGGTGATGTCGCGCAGCGCGTGCAGCACGGTGTCCTGGCGGTCGGCGCAGATCTGCAGCGAGAGGTCGCCGTGCAGTTCGGCGGCCTGCAGGTTGTCGTTGGGGAAGGTCTTCATCGGCGTCAGCTTGAGCGGCTTGGCCTTGGCCAGCCCGTAGCGGTCGTCGAAGAGCGAGGCGCCGACGCCGACGGTGACGGTCAGGTTGTCGGTGGGGACGGTGGGGCCCAGGATGCCGCTGTCCGCGGGCGGCGCGCCGACACCGGCGTCGGGCGGGGTGCCGCCGGCGGTGAGGAAGCGGATCCGCTCGGTCAGGGTCTTCAGCAGGCCTTCGAGTCCGGTGCGGTCCTGGGCGATCACCTGGCAGGAGACGAAGGCCGCGTAGCCGGGGGCCGGGGTGGTGATCCCGGCCTGGTGGGCGCCGTGGAACGGCACCGCCCCGCCCTTCGTCGGGTGGGCGTCCCCCGCGGCGGCCGGACCGGCGGCGAGGGTGAGGCCGCCGCCGGCGAGCACGGCCGCGCCGGCACCGGCGCCGAGCGCGGCCCGGACGAAGCTGCGCCGGGCCGGTCCGGCCGGACAGCCGCTCTCTGCGGGAGCCGCCGGAGCTGCGGGAGCCTCGGAAGCCGGGGCGACGGCCTGGGCGGCGTGCGGGAACGGGCAGGAGCCGGCGGCTGCGGTGTGGTCGGTCATCAGGCGGCCTTCCGGATCTCGAGCAGGGCGGGAATGGGGGCGAGGTCCTCCAGCAGCTGGCCGGTGGCACCGTTGAGCTGACGGCGGGTGTCGGCGGGCAGCCGGTCGACCGGGGTCCAGCCGTCGGGCGTGCGGGCGGCGGCGACGAGGTCGCCGACCCGCTTCATCCCGGCGTTCACCCGGACCGACAGCTGCGGGTCCCGGTCGTCGAGCAGCGGCTGCAGCAGGGTCAGCAGTTCCTGGGTGCCCGCCAGGTTGGCCTGGGCGGTGGCCAGGTTGGTGCCGCTGCCCATGTCGGTGTCACCGGTCAGCTCGAACTGGAGGGTGTTCTCCAGGATCTCGTGGGCGCGCAGCGGCAGGTCGGCCGGGTCGAAGTCCTGGGCCGGGAAGTCGTGCACCAGCTTGGCGACGTTCTGCGCCAGCTCGTCCGCGACGGGCGTCAGGTCGGCGGCGGACTGGCCGTGCCAGAGGCCGTACTCCAGGCGCAGGAAGCCGGTGAAGCCCGGGTCCCGGTACTTGTCGGCGAGGCCGTCCGGGCGTCCGTCGATCTTGCCGTCGAGGTCGGCGAAGGTGCCGTAGGCGGCGCCGAGCGAGGCGTACTGCAGGTGTGCGGTGAGCCAGTCGGTCCTGGCGGTGGCGAGGTCGCCGGAGTGCACGTCGGCCTGCAGCTTCTGGGTCTGCGTCATGAGGGTCGCGAGGCCCTGCTCGACGTACGCCTTGTAGCTGTCGAGCGGGCCCTTGAGGTCGTCCTCGGAGACCGGCTTGACGGCCTTGGCCTCGCTGCCGCCGGCGATGTGCACGGCGGCGGAGGTGACGGCGTTCCCGCCGGTGGGAACGCAGCGCCAGGCGTAGTCGCCCGAGCCGATGGTGGCGGTGAGCGCCCGGGTGGTGCCGGGGGCCAGACCCTCGACCTCGCCGTAGACCGCGCCGGTGCCCGGGTCGACCAGGTACACCTCGGAGACCTTGTCACCGGTGTTGTGCATCTGGAAGACCTGCTGGCCGGGCTGCGGGGTGCCGAAGCCCCGGCCGCAGTCCCGCTCGGAGACGGTGACGGTGGCGGAGCCGTTCTGCTTGCCGTCGCCGAGTGCGATCACGGCGCCGGCCACCACGACCGGGACGGCGACCAGGGCGGTCGGCAGCACCCAGCGCGGACGGCCGGGGCGCACCGGCCCGGCCTGCTCCCCGGCGGGCGCCGCGGTCGCGTCGTCCTTCGCGTCGTTCCCGGCTTCCTTCCCGGCGCCGTTCCCGGCGTCCTTCGCAGCGTCCTTCGCGGGCGCCGGAGCACCCGCACCGCCGCGGACACCCTCGATGAACATCGTCATCACCACGCCCAGGTACGCGACGTACCCGACGACCTGCAGCACCGTCATGGTGACGGTCAGGTTGAGCGTGCCCTGGACGAGGGTGGCGTACCAGGACGAGGCGTCCAGGTGCCCGCTCAGGTCGAAGGCGTACGTGCTGCCGCCGCCGACCAGGCCGGACTCCTGCAGGTCGCGCAGGCCGTAGCCGAGCACGCCCGCCGCCACGACGATCAGCCCGGCCCCGGTGACGGTGAAGAACCGGGTGAGGTTCATCTTCAGCGCCCGCCGGTACAGGCCCCAGCACAGTCCGGTGGAGAGCACCAGGCCGACGGCCGCGCCGAGCAGCGGGCCGGTGGACTCCCCGGCGGTGCGCACGTTGGTCCACAGGAAGAGCGAGGTCTCCAGGCCCTCGCGGGCGACCGCGAGGAAGCTGGTGAGGACCAGTGCGCCGGCGCCCACCGCCAGCGAGGCCTGGACCTTCTCCTTCAGTTCGGCGGAGAGGGTGCGCGCCGAGCGGCGCATCCAGAACACCATCGCGGTGACGAAGCCGACCGCAATCAGGCTGAGCACCCCGCCGAACGCCTCCTGGGCGTGGCCGGAGAGGTTGGCGGCGGTGAAGGTGAGCACGGCGCCGAAGCTCAGGCTCAGCGCCACGGCCGCCGCGACGCCGGTCCACACCTGGGGCAGCCGGGCCTTCTGACCCGCCCGGACCAGTGTGGCGACCAGGATCGACACGATCAGTCCGGCTTCCAGACCCTCGCGCAACCCGATCAGGAAGCTGGGAAACGCCTCATCCCACATGCAGCGGGCTCCTCCCCCGGGCCGCCCCGGGCCGTCACCTGTCTCGCCCCGCCGCGGTGGCGGTGGAGCGGCACAGCCGAACGCCCCGGACGTCGTGGTCCAGGGCGCTTCGGCTTAGCTTAGGCAAACCTTAGGGCCGCGCTGGTCAACTGCACCCCCGCTTCGGGTAAGGGTTCGGTATGGGTACTCCCGTGCGTTCACCAAACCGGCGCGTCGGAGCGGTCGAGGGGTGGTGCGCGTCACCCCGCCCGCGCTCGCACCGTCACCCCCACCACTGCTCGGGCACGGGCTCCGGCTCGGCCGGGACCGTCACCGGTTCGGCGGAGCGCACCAGCAGGTCGCCGGACTCGGTCTCGGCGACCAGGTAGCCGCGCTCGCGCAGCACGAGCGCGGCCGCGCCGCTCAATGCCGCGCACGCCTCCCGGGTGGGCGGCCCGTCCGGCTCCGCGCCCGGTTTCCAGCCGACCACCACGCCCTCGGGGTGGCGGTCGATCCACAGCGGTGAGGGGCCCGGCGCGGTGTCGAACCCGGCGCGGGCCAGGGTTTCGGTGACGTCCTCGAAGAGTTCACGGTGATCCACCATTGGCGCAGCGTAGGCCGTGGAGCGCACGACCCCCGGGCGCGGCACGCGCCGGACCGGTCCAACGGCACCCGACCGCAGCATCGGCACCCGTTGGGCCGACCGGCGGCCAGCCGATCGGGCGTCAGGAACGCCCGTCCGGCCCGACACGAGCGGCCGGACGGGCCGATGGACGTGCACAGTCGGCCCCCTGCCGACAGCATGTCAGAGTAAGCGCTCCATCACCCTGAGCAACGTGTCCAGCGGGCCGGCCCGGTCCGCGCGCCGGCTCGACCGGCGGGCCCGTATCGAGAGGTCCCATGATCACAACACTTCGCCGGCCGGCGTTCCCGCCGACGGGGCTCCAGCACGGCACGCCGAGGACGCCGGGGAGCCCGTCGTGAGAGCCGACCAGCAGTCGCAGCCGGGACCGGTGACCAGCACGCGCGCCAAACCCGCGAACACGGCCGAGGCCCTCGCCGACTGGACCGACGGCCGGCTCGGCATCTACGCCCTGGCCAAGTCCAACCTGCGCAAGATCTTCCCGGACCACTGGTCCTTCATGCTGGGCGAGATCGCGCTCTACACCTTCGTGATCATCATCATCACGGGCGTCTGGCTGACCATGTTCTTCCAGCCGAGCATGAGCGAGGTCGTCTACGAGGGCTCGTACGTACCGCTCAAGGGCGTCACCATGTCGGAGGCCTACGCCTCGACGCTCGGCATCAGCTTCGACATCCGCGGCGGCCTGCTGATCCGCCAGATCCACCACTGGGCGGCGATCGTCTTCGTCGCCGCGATGCTGACGCACATGATGCGCGTCTTCTTCACCGGCTCGTTCCGCAAGCCGCGCGAGATCAACTGGATCTTCGGCGCCCTGCTGCTGTTCCTCGGCATGTTCGACGGCTTCATGGGCTATTCCCTGCCGGACGACCTGCTCTCCGGCACCGGCATCCGGTTCATGGAGGGCGCGATCCTGGCCGTCCCGATCGTCGGCTCCTACCTGCAGTTCTTCATCTTCGGCGGACAGTTCCCCGGCTTCGTCATCGTGCCGCGGCTGTTCACCGTCCACATCCTGCTGATCCCGGGGATCATGGTGGGCCTGCTCGCGGCGCACCTGATCCTGGTCTTCTACCACAAGCACACCCAGTTCGCCGGGCCCGGCCGCACCAACAAGAACGTGGTCGGCATGCCGCTGCTGCCGGTCTACACGGCCAAGGCGGGCGGCTTCTTCTTCCTGGTCTTCGGCGTGGTGGCGGTCATGTCGGCGATCGCCACGGTCAACCCGATCTGGGCGTACGGCCCGTACCGGCCCGACCAGGTGTCCACCGATGCCCAGCCGGACTGGTACATGGGCTTCTCCGAGGGCCTGGTCCGCGTGATGCCGGGCTGGGAGGTCAGCGTCTGGGGCGGCCACACCCTGAACCTCGGGGTGTTCATCCCGCTGGTCGTCTTCCCGACCGTGCTGATGGCCATCTGGTCCTGGCCGTTCCTGGAGGCGTGGGTCACCGGGGACCGCGGTGAGCACCACATCGCGGACCGACCGCGCAACGCGCCGGTGCGCACGGCCTTCGGCGCGGCCTGGATGGGCCTCTACCTGAGCCTGCTGGCGGGCGGCGGCAACGACCTGCTGGCCACCCACTTCCACCTCTCGATCAACACCATCACCTACGCCGTGCGGATCGGCTTCTTCGCCGTGCCGGTGATCGTCTTCGTGATCACCAAGCGGTGGTGCCTGGGCCTGCAGCGCCGGGACCGGGAGAAGGTGCTGCACGGACGGGAGACCGGCGTCATCCAGCGGCTCCAGCACGGCGAGTTCGTCGAGGTCCACGCCCCGCTGCCGCCGGGCCGGCTCTTCACCCTCACCGCGCACGACCAGCCGCAGCCGACGGTCCTACCGCCGGAGGTGGACGAGAACGGGGTGGTCCGCAAGGCCGGACTGTTCACCCGCGCCCGGGTGAAGCTGTCCCGCGGCTTCTACGGCCAGGGCAGCCAGATCGCCAAGCCCACCGCCGAGGAGCACGCGGAGGTCACCAGCGGCCACGGCCACCACTGACCCCCGCTCCGGGCACGACGAGGGCCCGCAGCGCCGTTGCCGGCGCGGCGGGCCCTGGTCGTGCGTGCGGGTCCGGACGGCCCTGCGGGCTCAGCCCCGCAGGACTGCCGGGACGACGGCGAACAGCGCCGCCGCCAGCGTGACGGAGGCGCAGAGCGCCGCCCAGCGGGCGCAGATCCGGCGGCACTCGGCGCGGTACCGGGCGGCCAGCCGGCGGCAGCGTTCGACGGCGCGCTCCACGACCTCCTCGGCGTAGCGCAACCGGTCCGCGGTGTAGGCCTGTTCGAGGTTCTCCCGTTCCGCGGCCGGGAGCCAGGGGAACTGCCCGGCGAAGGCACGGGCGTCCCGCTCGGCCGCCGCGACCTCCGCCTCCCAGGCCAGGAAGCCCTCGATGCGGGCGAACTCCACCCGGGAGTCCGCCCGGCCGCCGGTGCCGGCGGGCCTGCCCCGGCGCGGGTTCCGCGCGCCCGGCGGACGCTGTCTGCCACCCATGACCGCTCCTCGTGTCCAGTCGTCCCGCCTGGTCGGCCGCGCGGGAGTCGGCTCTGCGGCAGACCGCTCCGCAACCAGGAAACTACTATCAGTGACCGACTGGGGGCGTCGGGCGACTCGCCGAGCCTCCGCACAACCCGGGCCCGCCCCCGGTCGAAAAGGCTGCGCGCCGCGCACTTCTGCGCCCCCACGCTCCTGCTCGACGCGCAACTTCCGCGACCGTGGCGGCCATGACGACGGATCAGCCAGGCCGTCGCAGCACTGCGCGAACGGCCGGCCGGGGAACCGCTCGGGGGGCGCTCACCCGGCCCCTGCTCGACTCGTTCCACGGCGCAGCCGAGCAGCCGACCCCGCAGTGGACCGCCGCCGTACGGCTGTTGCTGCGCGAACCGGTGCCCCAGGCCGAGCTGACCCGCGGCGGCGCGGAGACGGAGGCCGGACTCGCGGCGGCCGTGGCGGCCCGGACCGGGACCGACGCGGCCCGGGTCCACTACCCGAAGCTCGTCGCCGCGGCCGCGCTCGCGGCGCTCAAGGCTGCCAACGACCGGTTCGTGAAAGCCGATCCACCGGTGCCGTACCGGTGCCCGACCCGTCGTCACACCGAACCCGTGTTCCCGGCGGGGGAATCGAGATGGGCTGCGACGTCGTCATCGCCGGCGTCGGCCCGAACGGGCGGTTGCCTGCCTGCGAACGGGCACGGGCCGGGTTCCGCCGGTGGTGCCGGAGCGACTGCCCGAACGCTCCGGGGCGCAGAAGGCCGACGGCCTGGTCGGCGAGGTGATCCGGCTGCTCGACCACCGGGGCCGGGACGAACCGCTCGGCGGACCGGGTGCGCCACGGCCCGCGCCCCGGCCGGTGCCCTGCTGCCGCGCCCCGACGGGTACGTCGCCCGGGCGTCGGAGCCCGGCGCGCGGACCCGGGCGCTGCGCACCTGGTGCGGCGACGCCCGGACCTGAGTACGCGTACCCAGGCCGACCGAGTACCCCGCCGCTGCCCGGCGGCCGGGGTGAGGCAGCAGCATGGGCCGTATGAGCGAACTCGCGCGCACCTCCGGCCGCACGACCGTCTCCGCCCGCGGGCAGTGGTGGAACGCCGTGACGATCTCCACCGCGGTGTATCTGGTCCTCCTGCCACTGGCGGCGGTCGTCCGCGGCCTCGCCGAGATGATGACCGACGCCTGTGCTTCCCCGGCCGCCTGCCCCTCGACCTACGCCCATCTGGCCCTGGCGGACCGCGGGTTGTTCGCGAGCCTGGCCCTGGTCGTCCTCCAGTGGCCCGTCGTCCGCCTGGTCCGCCGGGGCCGGGTGCTGGTCACGCTGCTCCCCGCGGTGGCACTGGCGGTCGCCGTGGTCGCGATGTTCACCATCGAGGGGAACACCTGATCCGGGCGTTCCACAGGACTGACGCCGGGTCAACTATGGTCGTCGCCGGCACGTCCGGCGTGGACGGGCCACCTCCTGACGAGACGGGGAAACGGTGCGCATCGGAATCATCGGCACGGGCACGGTCGGACGCACGCTGGGGAGCAAGCTGGTCTCGCTCGGCCACCGGGTGACGCTGGGCTCCCGGACCAAGGACAACGAGAAGGGGCTGGCCTGGGCCACCGAGGCCGGCCCCGGCGCCCAGTGCGGGACCTTCGCCGACGCGGCCGCCTTCGGCGAGGTGGTGCTGAACGCCACCGGCGGGACGGTCGCCCTGGCGGCACTGCGGGCCGCCGGGGCGGAGCACCTCGCGGGGAAGCTGCTGATCGACGTCTCCAACCCGTTGGTCTTCGGCCCCGAGGGCCAGGTCTCCCTCGACCCGGTGAACACCGACAGCGTCGGCGAGCGGATCCAGCGCGAGTTCCCCGAGGCCCGGGTGGTGAAGGCGCTCAACACCGTCAACTGCGACCTGATGGTGGAGCCGGGCCGGCTGAGCGGCGAGCACAACCTCTTCATCGCCGGCGATGACGCGGCGGCCAAGGCGGAGGCCGTCGCCCTGCTCGGCGGCTTCGGCTGGCCGGCCGAGTGGATCATCGACCTCGGGGACATCACGGCCGCCCGTGCGACGGAGATGCTGATGCCGTTCTGGCTCCGGATGATGGGGCATTTCGGCAGCGCCGAGTTCAACTACTCGTTCCGGCGCCCCGCGTAACGCGGGAGGGGCTGCCC
>NZ_JBHWCL010000042.1:0-59975 GCF_042735125.1 Kitasatospora sp. NPDC059599
CACCCCGCCCCCTCTTCTCCGTGTGGGGGGGGGGTCTTTTTTTTTCTTAACCCCCCCCCCGGGGGGGGGGGGCCGGGGGGGGGGGGCCGCGGGGGGGGGGGGGCCGGCCGGGGCCCGGGCCGCGACTCCGGTGCGGCGGCAGTGCTCATCGGGAACCTCCTCAGCGCCCGGCAGCAGGTGCCGCCGAGGCCGCCACGATCGCACTGCAAGCTCTGAGCCGCCTCTGAACGAGCCCGCTTCCCGTGCCCTCGATCATCTTCATCATCGCAGGTCAGGGTAGGTGTGCTGGTCCACGAACGGTCTTCGGAGGTCTCACGGCTTTCTCATCGCGGCGGTGCAGAATGAACGTCGCCCGGCACGGGCCCCGCCGGCCGGCACCAGCCCGAGGGAGCACCATGGACGACACCGCCGACCGCCCGGAGTGGCGCGTGCTGGTGGTCGACGACGAGCCGGACCTGGTCGAGGTGGTGTGCGGCGCCGTCCGCTACGAGGGCTGGCAGGCGCGCGGCGCGACCACCGGCCGGGCCGCCGTGGAGGCCGCCGCGGCGTGGCGCCCGCACGCCGTGGTGCTCGACGTGATGCTGCCCGACCTCGACGGCCTGGAGGTGCTGCGTCGCGTCCACGCCGCGCAGCCGGAGGTGCGGGTGCTCTTCCTCACCGCCCGGGACGCCGTCGAGGAACGGATCGCGGGCATCGCGGCGGGCGGCGACGACTACGTGACCAAGCCGTTCAGCCTGGCCGAGGTGGTCGTCCGGCTGCGCGGCCTGCTGCGCCGGGCCGCCCCGCCCGCCGCGCAGGCCGGCCCGCCCGCGCACGCGCTGGTGCTCGGCGACCTCGTCCTGGACGACCGGGCCCGGGAAGTGACCCGCGGTGGTGAGACCGTCGAACTCAGCCCGACCGAGTACGCGCTGCTCGCCCACCTGATGCGCCACCCCCGGCAGGTGCTCAGCAAGGCGCAGATCCTGGACGCGGTCTGGTCCTACGACTTCGGCGGGCAGGCGCACATCGTCGAGCTGTACATCAGCTACCTGCGGAAGAAGCTCGACGCGGGCCGGAGCCCGATGATCCACACGGTGCGGGGCGCCGGGTACCTGATCAAGGCCGCACCGTGAAGCCGCGCATCCGGCTCACCCCGCGCCCCCGCGGTACCCGCCTCACCCCGCGCCCCCGCGGTACCCGCCTGGCTCCGCGCACCCTGCGCGCCCGGCTGATCGCCGGCCTGCTGGTGCTGCTCGTCGTCACCTGCGCCGCCGTCGGCTTCGCCACCACCGCCGCGCTGCGCCACTTCCTGGTCGACCGCCTCGACCAGCAGCTCGCCGAGTCCGGCGGCCGCTACGCCGCGAGCCTGGAGCACGCCGGCCAGGGCACCGGCCCCGACACCCGGGCGCAGACGCCGGGCACCCTCGGCGTGCGGCTGATCGGCGGCCGGGTCACGGCGGCGGGCGTGGTCGACGGCGACGCCGACGACACGGACGGCCCCGACGACGAGGACGACCGGATCGCCTTCACCGCCGCCCAGCAGCGCGCACTCGCCGCCCTGACGCCCGGCGGTCCGGCCGACACCCTCGACCTGGGCGGGGCGCAGGGCCACTACCGGGTCCGCGCGGTCGCCGGGCGGGACGGCGACGTGCTGGTCAGCGGCCTGCCGCTGCGCCCGGCCGAGGACACCCTCCGGCGGCTGGAGACCCTGGAGCTGACGGTGTTCGCGATCGCCGTGGTGGCCGCCGGTGCGGCCGGGGCGCTCTGGGTGCGCTGGTCGCTGCGCCCGCTGGGGCGGGTGGTGGTCATGGCCGAGCGGGTCAGCGCGATGCCGCTCGCCAGCGGTGAGGTCCTGCTGGCCGAACGCGTGCCGGACGACGACCCTCGCACCGAGGTCGGCCGGGTCGGCGCGGCGCTCAACCGGATGCTCGGTCACGTCGGCGGCGCCCTGGCCCGCCGGCACGCCGTGGAGGAGCGGCTGCGGGCCTTCGCCGCCGACGCCAGCCACGAGCTGCGCACCCCGGTCGCGGCCGTCCGCGGCCACGCCGAGCTGGCGCTGCGCCACCCCGGGGCCGTGCCCGCGCCGGTCCGGCACTCGCTGGAGCGGATCGACGCCGAGGCGGTGCGGATGGGGACGATCGTCGAGGACCTGCTGCTGCTCGCCCGGCTGGACGCCGGCCGCCCGCTGGCCGCCACCGAGGTGGACCTGACCCGGATCGCGCTGAACGCCGTGGCCGACGCCCGCGCCGCCGGGGCGGACCACCGGTGGCGGCTCGTCCTCCCCGAGGAACCGGTCGTGATCCGCGGTGACGAGCACCGGCTGAGCCAGGTGGTGGCCAACCTGCTGGCCAACGCGCGGTCCCACACCCCGGCCGGCACCGGGGTGGAGCTGCGGCTGGTGCGGGACCGGGCCGACGGCCGGGTCGAGTTGAGCGTCGCCGACGACGGGCCGGGGATCGCGCCGGAGCTGCTCGACCGGGTCTTCGAGCGCTTCGTCCGGGGCGACCGGGCCAGGTCGCGGGCCACCGGCTCGACCGGGCTCGGACTGGCGATCGTCCAGGCCGTCGTCCAGGCGCACGGCGGCACGGTGGACGCGGCCAGCCGGCCGGGCCGCACGGCGTTCACGGTCCGGCTGCCGTGACATCCCCTGCCGTGACACCCCCTGTCGCGGTACCCGCGGTGCCCCCTGCCGCGGTACCCGCGGTGCGGAAGCGCTGCCGGTAGTCGGTCGGCGTGGTGTCGAGGCGCCGACGGAAGGCGCGCACCAGGGTGTCGACGGTGCCGAACCCGCAGGCGGTGGCGATGCGTTCGAGCGTGGCGTCGCCGGACTCCAGTCGGTGGCGGGCGAGTTCGACCCGGGCCGACTCGATGTACGCGCTCGGGGTGGTGCCCAGCTCGGTCTTGAAGATCCGGGTCAACTGCCGTTCGCTGACGTGGGCGTGGGCGGCGAGGTCCGGGACGGTGAGCCGGCCGGAGAGGTTGCGCAGGATGTGGTGGCGCAGCTCCTCGATCCGCCGGGTGGTCGAGACGGGCTCCAGCGGGACGCTGAACTGACTCTGGCCGCTGGGGCGTTTGAGGTACATCACGAGCTGGCGGGCGACCCGCAGGGCGAGTTCCTCGCCGAAGTCCTCGGCGACCAGGGCGAGTGAGAGGTCCAGGCAGGCGCTGATCCCCGCGCCGGTCCAGATCTCGCCCTCGCGGATGAAGATCGGGTCGGCGTCGACCTCGATCCGCGGGTACTCGGCGGCGAGTTGGCCGGCCGTGGACCAGTGGGTGGTGGCCCGCCGGCCGTCCAGCAGTCCGGCGGCGGCGAGCAGGTGCGCGCCGACGCAGACGCTGGCCACCCGGCGGGAGCGGGCGGCCAGCGTGCGGACCCGGTCGACCACCGCCGGATCGGTGAGCGCGCGGACCCGGCGCCGGTCGTCCACCTCGACCGCCCCGGGCACCAGCAGGGTGTCGATGGCGCTCTCGGCGGCGCGGTCGAAGGTGAGGTCGGGCAGGATCCGCACGCCTGCCGCGGTGGTGACCGGGTCCGTGGTCTCGGCCGCGAGGACGACCCGGTAGCCGGTCGCGTCGTCGGTCTCCCGGCCGACCAGCGAGAACACCTCCGGCGGCCCGGTCACGTCCAGCAGGTCGACCCCCTCGAACAGGACGATGACGATCAGCCGCCGGACGGCCTCGGTGTCTGTCTTCACGGGAGCCCCTCGATGTCGGAATCTGCATGTTAGACGGCATTGCCGACATGCGAGCGCCGCCCGTAGCGTTTTCCACGGCGGGCCGCACCGGGCGTGACCTGCCCGATCCCCGTCCTCCGCATCCGAAAGGCGGCACCACCGTGCCCACCACCCTGCGCGCCCTCAACGGACTCGACGAGAAGCCGGCCTCGCTCGGCGACGCGACCCTGATCCTGATCGACTACCAGAACACCTACGTGCGGGGCGTCATGGAGCTGGAGGGGTGGCGGGAGGCGCTCGACGCCGCCGCCGACCTGCTCGCCCGGGCCCGGGCGGCCGGCGCCACCGTCATCCACGTGGTGAACGACGGCGGCGAGGGCACCCCGTACGACGTCCGGGCCGAGATCGGGCGGATCCACCCGAGCGTGGCACCGGCCGAGGGCGAGCGCGTGGTGGTCAAGCAGGTGCCGGACGCCTTCGTCGGCACCGACCTGGGCGAACTGGTCGACGCGGCCGACCACCGGGACGTCGTCATCGCCGGATTCATGACCCACATGTGCGTCACCTTCACCACGGCCGGGGCCTTCCTGCGCGGCAACCGCCCGACCGTCGTGGCCGCCGCCAGTGCGACCCGGCCGCTGTCCTCCGCCGGCGCCGTGCTGACCGCCGCCCAGGTCCACCGTGCCGCACTGGCCACCATCGGGGACCTGTACGGCGTGGTGGTGGAGTCCCCGGCCGACCTGGGCTGAGGGGCGGGGAACGGGGAGCGGACCCGGGCTGCGCGCGTTGGCGCGCGGCTCCCGGGTCCGCCCGCCACCGGGTGTCCGGTCCGGCACCCGGACACCCCGCCCGGAGGGGGCAGGGCTCCGAGCCTGGCCGGGGAACGGGCTCCGGGCAAACGATTCGGTCCTCGCCGAACGGTCTTGCGCGGGTGCCGGTCCCGGGGAGACGATCGCGGTCGTGCTGCGAATCTTCTTCGGTACGGACGACCTGGCGCGGGTCCGGGTCGCGGAGCGCCCCGACATGTCGATGGAGTTGTCCCTCAGTGTGCACGCCCTGGTGAGCGGGCTGCGCGATCCGCGTTTCGAGGGCTGGCGGGACCACCTGCGGGCCTCCTGGAACCCGCGCACCGCGCTGCTGTTCGACCTCTACACCCGCTCGGCGATCCCGGAGTTCCTCGCCGTGCGGCGCGACCCGGGCGCCACCGAGAGCGCGACCGCCGAGGCGCCCGAGGCGCCGCTGCGCGACCACCTGCGCTCGGTGGGCGGGGAGCGGCAGTTGAGCGCCTTCGCGCGGGGCGTGGCGGCCGGCGACCGCAGGGCCAGGAGACTGCTCGGCAACGTCACCGCCGACTACCAGGTCCGGGCGATCGACCCGTACCGGCGGCAGATCGAGACCATCGTCACCACCGAGCACGGGCGGCGGCACCGGATCGCCGAGCCGGACCGGGTCCTGGGCTCGCTGCACCCGGCGGTGTCCTGGCGCCGCCCGGTGCTGAGCTTCCCGCTGGCGAACCGGTGTCGGCACGACGTGCGGCTGGACGGGCGGGGGTTACTGCTCCAGCCCTGCGTGTTCGGCCCCCGCCGCCCCGTCATCGCCCGCTTCGAAGACCCGGAGCAGCAGCCCGTGCTCCTCTACCCGGCCCGGATCGGTGGACCCTTGCGCGCCGAGCCCGAACCGACCGCGACCCCCAGCCGCACCCTGACGGCCCTGCTCGGCCAGACCAGGGCAGCCGCACTGGAGGCGATCTCCGCCCACGGCCCCTGTTCCACCAAGGAGTTGGCCGCTCACCTGGGCATCTCCAGTGCCTCCGCGAGCGAGCACGCCACCGTCCTCGCCGACTCCGGCCTCACCGCCAAGGACCGCACCGGCCGCACCGTGACCCACCGCCCCACCCCGCTCGGCGAGGCCCTCCTGGCCGGCCGGGTGCCGTCCCGCGATGCCGGGCCCGAGGCCGCCTGACCTCGCGGGCGCGGCGGCTTCCGGGGTCGGGGAGACCCCCGGGCTGAACGCGTTCAAAGCCGTGCGCCATGATGAGGGTGCGCGGGAAGCTCCCCGCCGCGGCCTGCGGCGACGGACGAACCCGGGCCGTCCCCGCCCGCGCCCCGCCACGCCCCGAACACCCTGACCGGAACCGGGAGCCGGCGCAGGCCGGGCCACCGCCGCCGCGTTCCGAGAGCCCGCACCGTGACCGAACCCTTCACCCTCGAAGCCCAGTTGCACCTGGTCGGCGCCGCCCTCGTCGCCATGGGCCTGTTCCACGCGGTGCTGCCCCGCGCCATCGGCTGGCCCGCCGACCTGCGCGGCACAGCCCTGTTGACCCGTCAGGTCTCCTACGCCCACGTGTTCTTCATCGGTCTGGGCTGCACCCTCCTCGGCCTGCTCCCGCTCTGCCTCGCCCCCGACCTCCTGGCCGGCACCCGTCTCGGCACCGCGCTGCTGGCCGGTCAGACCCTCTTCTGGGGCCTGCGCTGGCTCTTCGAGTTCGCCGTCTTCTCCCCGAAGCTGTGGCGCGGCGACCCGCTCCGCACCGCCGCCCACCTCGCCCTCTCCGTCCTCTGGACCTGGGTCACGGCGGTCTTCGCCACCGCCCTGTGGCGGGTCCTTTAGGCCCCTGTCCGGCCGAGGCCCGTCGTCAAGCCGCGTCCGCGGGCGGCGGGCAAGGAAGCGGCGGGCAGGAAGGCGGCGGGCAGGGGCCGCGGGCGGGGGTGCCCCCGGTCAGGCGTCGGCCGGGAGGACCGGGGTGCGGCGTGGCTGGCGGGGCAGCGGGAGCGCGAGGGCTTCGGGGGAGGTGGCGGGGAGGGCGAGCGCGGAGGCGGTTTCGGCGGGGAGCGGGTGGAGGCCGAGCAGGGCGGTGGTGAGGCGGGTGGTGGCGCGGTGCCAGTCGGGGCCACGCCGGAGCATGGCGTGGCCGCTGCCGGTGACGGTGTAGCCGCAGACGCGGGCGCCGGCGGCGCGGCTGCGGACGGCGAAGGCGCGGGTGTCGGCGGGCAGGGTGACGGTGTCGCGGTCGCCGTGCAGCAGCAGGACGTCCCGGCCGGCGAGTTGTTCGCACGGGTCCTCGGCCGGGCACCACGGGGCGAGGGCGACCAGGCCGGTGACGGAGGGGTGTCCGCCGGCCTGCAGCGCGGCCCGCCCGCCCATCGAGTGGCCGATCAGGACGGTGGGCACCGGGCCCAGCAGCGCGGCCAGTTCGTCGAGTGCGGTGAGTGCGTCCCGGGCGGCGTCGGCGCGCTCGCCGTTCCAGCCGCGGTGGCGGTAGCGGACGGTGCCGATGGCGACCCCGGAGTCCGCGGTCGCTCTGGTCAGGGAGCGCAGGAAGCCGTGCATCCGCAGCAGGGGGAGGTTGAGGCGACCGGGCCGGGCGAGGTTGTGCTCCTCGCCGCCGTGCAGGACCAGGACGGCGGCCCGTGCCCGTTCCGGGCGGGTCCGCCAGTGCAGCGCCCGGTGCTCCACCGCGCTGTCCGCCGTCGTACCGCTCACTGCCGCACCGTCCCGTCCGTCCCGCCCCGTCGCCCTTCCCCCGGACCGCCACTGTACGCGCGCGGACCTGCGGACCATTCACCCGAGGGGAGCATCCCGGACACCGGGCGCGCGCGGCCCGCCGGGGGGCCTGCTATCCACGAAGGGTGGGGGGCCACCGGGTGCCCGCTCGTGGCGCCGCGTCACCGAGTGGAGGACTCCGTGGTCCAGCAGCTCGCACTGTCCGTCGACTTCGGGTCGGGCTTCACCGAAGCCTGGTCGAAGATCGCGAAGGTCATCCCGCAGTTCATCGCCTTCCTGGTGATCCTGGCCATCGGCTGGCTGGTGGCCAGGGCCATCGGCAAGGTCCTCGACCGTGTGATGCGCAGGCTCGGGTCGGAACGGGTCGCGGAGCGGTCCGGGATGGCGGCGCGCCTGGCGGGCTCGACGTACGACCTGACCGGCATCGTCTGCAAGGTCGTCTACTACATCGTGCTGCTGATGGCCCTGCAACTGGCGTTCGGCGTCTTCGGCCCGAACCCGATCAGCGTGATGATCCACAGCATCGTCGCCTGGCTGCCCCGCGCGATCGTCGCCGTCGTGATCGTGGTGGTCGCGATGGCCATCGCCAACGGCGTGCGCGACATCGTGGGCAACTCGCTCTCCGGCGCCTCCTACGGCCGGGCGGTCGCCACCACGGTCTGGGCGTTCATCGTGGCGCTCGGTGTGATCGCCGCGCTGGGACAGGTCGGGATCGCGACGGCGATCACCACGCCGGTGCTGATCGCCGTGCTCGCCACCGTCGCCGGCGTGGTGGTGGTCGGGGTCGGCGGCGGTCTGATCATGCCGATGCGGCAGCGCTGGGAGCGGTGGCTGGACAGTGCCGAGCAGGAGACCGCCAAGCTGCGCGGCAGCGCCTACCAGGCCGGACGCTCCGACGCGCTGGCCAACCAGCCGGTCCGGCCGACGGCGCAGACCGGCCCGACCGGCCCCGGGACCCAGACCGGCCCGGGCACCCCGCCGCCCCCGGGCATCGAACCCGGCGGGACCACCTGACGGGCGCCGGGCGGCTCAGACCTCCAGCAGGCCCTGCTCGCGCACCAGCCAGCAGATCGCGGTGAGCCGGAGCACGGCGTAGTCGTAGCCGACCGGCTCGCGCCAGCCGATCTCGGTGAGCGCGTCCAGGAAACCCAGGGCGTAGTCCGACAGTTCCGCACGGTCCAGGGGCCGGGGCGCGAGCTCCGGCCCCTGCACGTACAGCAGCTCGCGCAGCATCGCCGCGTGCTGGTCGACCGCCGCGACGAAGCCGGGCTCGAAGGCGAATTCGGCCAGCCGCGGCGTGAACGCCGCCACGATGCCTGGCAGCGGGCAGCCGGCCGGCTCGTCGGGGGAGCGCCGGAAGGATTCGTCGGGGGTCGCGAACATCCGTCCACGGTAGGCGAGCGCCGCGGCGGGAGCGGGCGCCCGTGACGCTTCCGTGCTGAGACCTTGGCCACCCGACGGCGGGTACCGGCACGTTCCGTGGTGTGGCCGGTTCCCTGCGCTCACGCCCGGGTGGTCCCGTACCAGAATGGTCCGCATGGATCTCCGCATCTTCACCGAACCGCAGCAGGGCGCGAGCTACGACACCCTCCTGAAGGTCGCCCGCACCGCGGAGGAGCTCGGCGCGTTCAGCGCCTTCTTCCGCTCCGACCACTACCTGAAGATGGGCGACGTGGACGGCCTCCCCGGCCCCACCGACGCCTGGATCACCCTGGCCGGCCTCGCCCGCGACACCCGCACCATCCGCCTCGGCACCCTGATGACCGCCGCGACCTTCCGGCTGCCCGGCGTCACCGCGATCCAGGTCGCCCAGGTCGACGCGATGAGCGGCGGCCGGGTCGAGTTCGGCCTCGGCGCCGGCTGGTACGAGGCCGAGCACACCGCCTACGGCATCCCCTTCCCCAAGGAGAAGTTCGGGCGGCTGGAGGAGCAGCTGGCGATCATCACCGGGCTGTGGAACACCAAGCTCGGCGACACCTTCGACTTCGCCGGCGAGTACTACACGCTGACCGACTCGCCCGCGCTCCCCAAGCCCGCCCAGGACCGCATCCCGGTTTTGGTCGGCGGCCTCGGCCCGAAGCGCACCCCCGCGCTGGCCGCCCGCTTCGCCGACGAGTTCAACCTGCCGTTCGCCTCGGTGGACGACTCCGCCGCGCAGTTCGGGAGGGTCCGCGCCGCCGTCGAGGGGGCCGGTCGCCGGGCCGACGACCTGGTCTACTCCAATGCCCTGGTCGCCTGCGTCGGCCGGGACGACGCGGAGGTGGCCCGCCGGGCCGCCGCCATCGGCCGCGAGGTCGACGAGCTGAAGGCCAACGGCCTGGCCGGCACCCCGGACGAGGTCGTCGAGCGGATCGGCCGGTTCGCGGCCGTCGGCAGCGAGCGGATCTACCTGCAGATCCTCGACCTGGACGATCTCGACCACCTGGAGCTGATCGCCTCCCGGGTCGCCCCGCAGCTCGGCTGACGAACGGCGCCGGTGCGCGGCGGCCCCTTCCGGCCACGGGCCCGGCCGCTCCCCGGCCGCGGGCCCGGTCGGTGACGGCGGCGTCCGGAAACGGGCCCGGTCCCGTCACGGGGCCGGGCTCGGCAGGGACCGTCCGTACCCGCTCCGACCTCCGCCCTTTACTCGCTCTTGGGAATGCGCCATGCTCCTGAGCAGGGAACGGCGGGGGGAGAACCGGTGAGCGGGACGAGAACGGCGCGGGCGGCGGGGCCGAGGGTGCCGCCGCGGCGCACCGCCGGGGAACGCGTCGTCCTGCCCCCGTCGCACGACCCGACCGCCCTCCACGAACTGCGCGGACCCGGTCCGGCGGCCCTGCGCTACCCGGCCGGTGACCTGCTGGTCGTCACCGGTCTGCCCGGCAGCGGCAAGAGCACCCTGATGCGCCGCTGCGTCCGCGCCCCGCTGATCGACTCCCAGCTGGTCCGCGAGGAGTACGCGGCCAGGCTGCCCGGCCGCCTCCCGTACGCCCTCTACCGCCCGCTCGCCCGGATCGCGCACTACCGGCGACTGCGCCGCGCCGTGCTGGACGGCGGGTCGCTCGCGGTGCACGACTGCGGCACGCTGCCCTGGGTGCGGGCCTGGCTCGCCCGCACCGCCGCGGGCCAGGGCCGTCGGCTGCACCTGCTGGTGCTCGACGTCGACCCGGCCGAGGCGCTCGCCGGGCAGCGGCGGCGCGGGCGCGGCGTCTCCCGCTACGCCTTCGTGCGGCACCGCTCCGGCCTCGCCCGGCTGCGCCGGTGGATCGGGGCCGGCCGGCTGCCGGCCGGCTGTGCGTCGGCCGTGGTACTCGACCGGGCCGCCGCGCGCGCCCTGCGGGAGATCGACTTCACGGCGTCGTAGTCTCGGCGAGTCCGCGCCGGGCAGCGGGCCGGCGGGTCCGGCCGGAGCGCGCCGGGGCGTGGCCGAGACTCCGTCACCTCCCCGTCAGGAGCGCAGATGCGCCGTACTGCCCGGGTGCGCTCGCGTGCCCCCCGCCTGTTCCCCTGCGCGGCCGCACTGGTCGCCGCCCTCGGTGTGAGCCAGTTCGCGGCGCCGGCCCCGCAGCGCGCGGCCGCCGCCCCGACGACGACCGCGTGCGACGGCGCCGACGCCGTCGGCGCAGCCGCCCGCAGGCCGGCCGGCAGCCAGGCCGGGAAGGATCCGAACGCCGTCACCGCGGCCCAGGCCCGTGCCATGCAGGCCGACCTCGACGACCGGCTCACCGCTCTCGGTTCCACCCACGTCCCGCTGTCCGGCGGCGCGACCACCGTCCCGGTGTACGTCCACGTCATCCACGACGGGAGCGCCGGCCGGCTCGCCGACAGCACCGTCGCTGCCCAGATCGACCACCTCAACGCCACCTACGGCGGCGAGGGCGAGGGCAACACCGCCACCGGCTTCCGGTTCGCACTGGCCGGCACCGACTACACCGACAAGGCCGCCTGGTACACCGGGATGACGCCCGGCTCGGCCGCCGAGAAGGCGATGAAGAAGCAGCTGCGCAAGGGCGACCAGGGCACCCTCAACCTCTACACCGCCCACCTCGGCCAGTCCCTGCTCGGCTGGTCGACTTTCCCGAACGCCTACCGGTCGGACCCGGCCGACGACGGCGTGGTCGTGCTCGACGCCTCCCTGCCCGGAGGCTCCGCCACCCACTACAACGAGGGCAACACCGTCACCCACGAGACCGGCCACTGGCTCGGCCTTCTCCACACCTTCCAGGGCGGCTGCCTGCTCCCGGGCGACTACGTGGACGACACCCCGCCCGAGCGCAGCGCGGCCTTCGGCTGCCCCGAGGGCCGGGACACCTGCCCCACGACCGGCGCGGACCCGATCCACAACTTCATGGACTACAGCTACGACGAGTGCATGAGCGAGTTCACCCCCGGACAGATCCAGCGAATGGTGAACTCGTGGTCCGCCTACCGGAGTTGATCTAACAGGAGACGTCGAGGTAGAGCAGTGTCCGGCCGTCCGCGGCGCGGAACTCGTACGCCCGGTGGTCCTCGGCGCAGGCCGCCCGCCAGGCGGCCGGGCGCTCCTCGGGGGCGAGCAGGACGGGGACGAAGCGGTCGGGGAAGTCCTCGTGCCAACGGCCCCGGAGGCCGAGTGTCAGCTCGTCGGCGCCGGCCGCCAGCCGCCGGGCCAGCCGCCGGTCCACCGGGCCGCGGACCAGCCGCCAGTAGCAGCCCGCACCGTCCAGGAACCCGCCCGACCCGATCGGGTCCCGGACGTCCAGGCGCTCGTGCTCCTCCTGCGGCGGCAGCGCCGCGAGGACCTCGGCGAAACCGCCGGACCGGCGGCGGGGCTTGTTCGGCATCCGGGCATCGTTCCAGCCGGCCGGGGTGAACGCACTCGATTTGAATGCGGTACCCCGCGATCGGCGCGGCAAATGCCGGACATATGTCCGATTTGATCTATGTTTGAAGGGTCGGACCGATCAGGAGCCCCACCCGGCTGCACCAGCCGGCAGGAGCAAGCGAAGGAGCAAGGCCATGAGTGCCAGTCCCCGGATCGTCGTCGGCGTGGACGGCTCGCCCGCCTCGGAGCAGGCGCTGCACTGGGCGGTCGACTACGCGAAAGCCGTCGGCGGCACCATCAACGCCATCGCCGCCTGGGAGTACCCCGCCTTCTACGGCTGGGCCGGACAGGGCGTGCCGACCGTCGAGACCTTCAACCCCGAGGAACTCGCGGGCAAGATCCTCTCCGACACCGTCGCCAAGGTGGTCGGCGAGGACCCGGGCGTACGGATCAGCGAGACCGTGATGCCCGGTAACGCCGCCAAGGCGCTGCTGGAGGCCGCCGGCGGCGCGGCGCTGATCGTCGTCGGCAGCCGCGGCCTCGGCGGGTTCTCCGGCGTGCTGCTCGGCTCGGTCAGCCGCCACCTCACCGAGCAGGCGCCGTGCCCGGTCGTCGTCGTCCGCGAGGGCCACCCCGGGCAGTAGGCCCACGAGCCGGCCGGTCGTCGCCGGGCCGCCGCGCGGGAGAGGATGGAGTCATGCCAGAAGGTGACTCCGTCTACCGCGTGGCGGCCCGGCTGCACGAGGCCCTCGCCGGACAGCCGCTGACCGCCGCCGACCTGCGGGTGCCCGCCCACGCCACCGCCGCACTCGCCGGCCGCCGGGTGCTGGAGGTCGCCCCGCGCGGCAAACACCTGCTCACCCGCCTCGAAGGCGGCCTCACCCTGCACACCCACCTGCGGATGGACGGCCGCTGGGAGGTCTACCGCCCCGGCGAACGGTGGACCGGCGGACCCGACTGGCAGATCCGGGCCGTCCTCGGCACGGACCGCGGCACCGCCGTCGGCTACCGGCTCCCCGTCGTCGAACTGCTGCGCACCACCGACGAGCGGCGGATCGTCGGCCACCTCGGCCCGGACCTGCTCGGCCCCGACTGGGACCCGGTCGAGGCCGTCCGCCGGCTTCTCGCCCGGCCCGGCCGCCCGGTCGTCGAGGCCCTGCTCGACCAGCGCAACCTGGCCGGGATCGGCAACGTCTACGCCAACGAACTGTGCTTCGTGGCCGGCGTGACACCGTGGACCGAGGTCGGCGAACTCCCGCACCCCGACCGGCTGGTGGAGCGCGCCCGGCAGATGCTGGAGGCCAACAAGCTGCGCCCCGGCCACATCACCACCGGCGACACCAGGCCCGGCTACCAGCACTGGGTCTACGGCCGGGCCGGCCGGCCCTGCCCGCGCTGCGTCACCCCCGTCGTGACCGGGCGTCAGGGCACGCCGCCGCGCGACCGCACGGTCTTCTGGTGCCCCTACTGCCAGCGCGGCCCCGCCCCGGAAGCCGTCCGGACCGCCCGGGGGAGCCGGCCGGGTCGGTGAGCCGGCGCCGGGGCGGTGTGCTGGAGACGGCCACTACGGCTGCTCCACCAGCGCCGGGTGGCGGGGGTCGTCCATCCGGACGGTGAGGTCGGCGAGTTGCGCGGGGGTGGTCTCGGCCTCGTAGCGGGCGAAGGCCGGCAGGGTCCACTGCTGGTCGGCCGCGGTGCGGCGGGCCAGCGCGGCCGGGGTGAGGGCGAGGTGGACGGTCAGGTCCAGCGGCAGCCAGCGGCCGAGCAGGAGCGCTCCGTCGAGCAGCAGCACGCCGTTCGGCGGGAGCCGGGTGTACGCCGCGCGGGTGGAACGGTCGGTCACCGGGTCGCGCAGCGTGGGCAGGACGCGGCCGCTGCCGCCGGGCTCCAGCGGGTCGAGGACCTCGCGCAGCAGCGCGCCGTCGTCCAGCCACAGGTCGTGGAAGGCGTCCGCGTCGTGGTGGCCGTACTCCAGCCGGATCGACGCCGGGCGCAGGAAGTCCGCCGCCGACACCCGCAGGGTGGGGCGGCCGCGCAGCCGCAGCGGCTCCACCAGGGCGTCGGCGAGCGCCTCGGGGCGGGCGGCCGCCGCGCCGTCGACGGCCACCCGCAGCCGGCGGTCGGTGGCGCCGGGCAGGGCGGTGATGCGGTCGGCGAGCAGCTCGGCCAGGTTGTCGGGGGAGATCGGGCGTACCTGCATCGGGCCATCCTGCCGCGTTGTGGAGCCGCTCAGCTCAGGGGGAGGGCGTGCAGGACGTCGTCGTGGCCCGCGTACAGGCGGCCGCCGTCGGTGGCGACGCTCCAGACGTCCTTGCCCGGCCCGGAGTCGTGGAAGGTCCAGTCCAGTCGCCCGGTCGGGGTGTGGATCGCGCTGACCCCGCCGGTCGCCGTGCCCGGCACGAACAGCATGTCGGCGGCGACCACCGGACGGCTGCGGCGGTCCAGCAGGAACGGCAGCCGACAGGTCCACAGCACCCCGCCGGTGACCGCGTCGTGGCAGGTGACGATGCCGTGGTCACTCGGGACGTACACCCGGGGGCCGTCCGGGACGGGCGGCAGCGCCCGCCAGGAGTCGCCCCGGGCGGGGGAGTAGGTCCAGCCCGGTTCGCCGGTGGGCTGCAGCATGCGCACGCCGCCGTTGCCGTCGGGGACGTAGACGTCCTGCGTGCCGGTGGCGCACCAGCGCAGGTCCTCGTCCCCGTGCGCGGTCCACAGCGGGCGGCCGGTGGCGGCGTCCCGGGCCACCAGTTCGGCGCGGAACCCGAGGAAGCGGACGCAGGCCACCACGTTGCCGCCGATCCTGGTGGCGGGGGCGACCGGCTGCTCCTCCTGCTCGGTCGGGACGGTCCAGAGGAAGGAGCGGTCGGCGACCCGAAGGGCGAAGAGGTGGTTGTCCGGCGGGGCGCCGTCGGGGCCGGGGCGGCCCCAGGAGTAGCCGTAGAGGATGCCGCGGTCGTAGCCGGTGAGGCGGGTCCGGCCCTGCAGCTCGTCGGGCAGCGGCAGGCTCCAGTCGGCCGCGGGGTCCGTGAAGTGCCGGGCTTCGAGGTGGCCCTCGTAGGTGGTGGTGAAGAGGAGGTCGGGCCCGATCACGACCTTGCCGAGCAGGTCGAGGTCGCTGGGCCAGTCCCGGCTGTCCGGCGGGTCGAAGACCAGCAGCCGGGCGGCGGTGCCCCGGGCGGCGTCGAGCACCTGGAGGCCGTTCCTGGACAGGTAGACGGGACGGGCCGGCGGGCCGGTCAGCCGCGCCGGGGTCATCGCCTCGGGGCCGCGGTAGGTCCAGAGGGGGGTCGGCCCGGAGAGCGCGGTGGGCGGCGGCTCGGTCGGCCTCGGTGCGGGGGGCGCCCCGTCGGCACCCGAACGGCCGAACGCCCACGCGGCCCCGCCCGCCGCGAGGGCCCCGGCCCCGATCAGCATCCGGCGCCGACTCGGCCGCGGACCGTCCCCGCCGCCGCCGATCACGTCCTCGGGCGCCTCGCCGCCGCTGCTCTCCTCCCCGTCCCACTGCCACGACGCCTCGTGCGCGGTGTTCCCGGACGACGGCGACTGCATACGCTCTCGCTTCCCCACCGGCGGCCCCGCGCCGCCACCCGTCCGGAGGATATCGAACAGTCCCCGAACGATTCGAACGGTTCGAACGTGCGCGACGGCGGGAGGGGAAGCGGTTCCTCGGGCACCGGCTCTCAGGGGCGCTCCGGGGAGTGCTTCGAGGAATCCTCCGGGGGGTGGTCGGCGAGCTCGGCGAGGACGTCGGCGTGGCAGGGGAGCGGGGCGCACCAGCAGGCGAGGCGGTGGCCGCGCAGGGGCGGGACGAGGGCGAGGAGGTCCGGGCGGGCGAGCAGGTACGCGCGGTACTTCGCGACCATCTCCTCCCGGGTGAGGTCCGGGCCCGGCCGGTAGGGGCAGTGCAGGGGGGATTCGGCGAGGTGCCAGCCGCCGCGGTGCGCGGCACGGCCGACGTAGACGGCGTCGCCGTAGGCGGGGTCGTCGCGGTGGCCCTTGAGGTTGACCACGGTGGTGCGGCGGGACGGGCTCGGCATGCCGTCCATGCTGGTGCAAGCCGGGCCTCGCGGCAGCCCGGGGCGGGGCGGGCTCGCCTTGACACCGTTCCGGGCCCGGCGTAGCAAAAGAGCATGCGCCATCCGCATGCGACCGGTGGGGCCCCTGGGGCGTGGTCCGGGCCGGACCAGCCGCGGGAGCCCGGGGCCGACGCGGTGGTGGGCCGGGCTGCTCCCCGGACCGGGCCGGCGGCGGACCGGCCTGCGGAGCACCGTCGGGACGAGCTGTTCGCGGACGCCGTGCGCGGGGTGCTCGGGCGCACCGGGGCGTACGGCGCGCTGGTGTACCTGCGGTCGAGGGACCGGCGGTCGCTGGCGCTGCGGACGATCGCGGGGGTGCCGCTGGCGGTGATGAGCCCGTTCCGGCGGGTCGCGGCGGCCGGGCCGCTGCCGGTCGCGGTCTGCTTCCGGACCGGGCACGAGATCGTGCTCACCGGCAGTGAGGACACCATGCGGCGCTTCCCGCAGCTCGCGGTCGGTCTGCCGTACGACTTCGCGTCCGCCTGCGTGCCGGTGGAGCACGGCGGCGAGCGGTTCGGGGTGCTGAGCGTGCTGTGGCCGGCCTCGGACGACGGGGTGCCGGAGTCGTCGCGTCCGCTGATCGCCGCCGTCGCGGCCGAACTGGGCGACGGTCTGGCCGGGTTGGAGGAGTCCGGGCAGTCGGTGGAGCCGGGCGGGGAGGGGGAGCCGGCGGTGGTCGAGCTGCCGCCGCCGTCGTCGGTGCCGACCATCCGGGTCGGGCTGTTCGACTGGGACGTGGCCACCGGGGCACTCGCCGCGGACGAGCAGTTCCGGGAGATCTTCGGTTTCGGCCCGGGCGAGTTCGACGGCACGGCGACCTCCCTGAGCGGCAGGATCGCCCCGGGCGACCTGCCGCAGTTCCGGGCCGCCGCCAGGACGGCGCTGGAGCACGGCGAGGTGCTGGCCGCCCGGGTCCGGGTGCTGGGGCCGGACGGCTTGCCGTACCCGGTGGAGCTGTGGGCGCGGGCACCCGCGGTGGTCTCCCGCGGCCGGACCCACCTGGTGGGCGCCGTGCTGGACGTCCGGAGCCTGACCGCCGCCGCGGCCGCCGTCGAGCGGCTGCGCGAGGGCGTGTTCTCACTCGACCTGGACGGCCGGATCCGTTACGCCAACCAGGCCACCGAGCCACTGCTGCGGGCCCGCCGCGAGGACCTGATCGGCCACCACCCCTGGGACGTGCTGCCCTGGCTCGCCGACCCGTTCTACGAGAACCGCTACCGGGCGGCGCTGCTCTCCCAACGGCCCGCCACCTTCCTGGCGGCCCGCCCGCCGGACGGCTGGCTCGCCTTCTCGCTCTACCCCGACGCGCACGGCGTCACCGGCCGGGTGGTCTCCGCCGAGCCCCTGCCGGACGCCGTCGAGCCCCTGCCGGCCGCTCCGCCGCCGGCCGCCCGCACCGGCGTCGGCGGCACCCACCACCTGCTCCAGCTGGCCAGTGCGCTGACCGAGGCGGTCACCGTTCGCGACGTGTGCCGGGCGGTGGCCGAGGAGATCCTGCCGGCCTTCGGCGGCCAGGAGCTGGCCATCTACACGGTGCACGACCAGGAGTTGCAGCTGGTCTCGCAGTCCGGCTACCCGGACGGCTTCCTGGACTCCTTCGAGGGCACCCCGGTCGACGCCCGCGTCCCGGGCGCGGAGACCCTCAGCTCCGGCACCGCGATCTTCTTCGAGTCGGTGCGCGAACTCGCCGCCGCCTACCCCGGCCTCGCCCTGGACGAGATGGGCGCCTGGGCGTTCCTGCCGCTGATCGCCTCCGGCCGGGCGGTCGGCAGCTGCATCCTCGGCTTCGACCGCCCGCACCAGTTCACGGTCGAGGAGCGCGGCCTGCTCACGGCGCTCGGCGGCTTCATCGCCCAGGCCCTGGAACGCGCCCGGCTGTACGACGCCGAGTTCGCTGTGGCCCGTGGGCTGCAGCAGGCGCTGCTGCCGCACCGGCTCGCCGAGGTGCCCGGGATCCGGATCA
Source organism: Kitasatospora sp. NPDC059599 (assembly GCF_042735125.1). Classification (NCBI taxonomy): domain Bacteria; kingdom Bacillati; phylum Actinomycetota; class Actinomycetes; order Kitasatosporales; family Streptomycetaceae; genus Kitasatospora; species Kitasatospora sp. NPDC059599. The sequence goes on from NZ_JBHWCL010000042.1 coordinate 17,980, forward strand.
CCGCCCGCTACCTGCCCGGCACCCAGGGGATGGAGATCGGCGGCGACTGGTACGACGCGATCGTCACCGACGGGGACGTCACCCTGGTGATCGGCGACGTCGAGGGCCACAGCGTCGGCGCCGCCGCCACGATGGGCCAGCTGCGCAGTGCGGTCCGCGCCTTCGCGACCGGCGGCGACCCGCCCGACCAGGTGCTCGCCCACACCAACCGGCTGCTGCTGGACCTCGACCCCGGGCTGCTCGCCAGCTGCTGCCTGGTCCGGCTCGCCTCGGCCGACGGAACCGCCCGGATCGCCCGCGCCGGGCACATGCCGCCGGTGCTGCGGCACCCGGACGGGCGGACCGAGGCGCTGTACGTGGCGGGCGGGCCGCTGCTGGGGGTGGACGAGCTGGCCGCGTACCCGGTCAGCGAGCTGCGGCTGAGCCCGGGCTCGGTGCTGGCCCTGTACACGGACGGGCTGGTCGAGGACCCGGCGGCGGCGATCGACGAGGGCGTGGACCGGCTGCGGGCCGCGATGGCCCGGGCCGAGCCGGGGGAGGACCTGGAGGAGGCTGCCGAGCGGCTGCTGCGCGAGGTCGGTTCGGCCCGTCGGGTGGACGACGTGGCGCTGCTGCTGACGGCCTTCGGCCGGGCCGCCGCCGGGCCGACGCCGCCGTCGGTGTGATCGGACATCGGCGCGAGCAGGCACCGGCGGGTGTGACCGGTCGCCGGTGTGACCAGGAGACTTTCGTCGGACCCGGCGACGACGAAGGTGGACGGCGGGGGCTCCGGCCGGCCGGTTAGCCTCGACGGGTGGATGCGATCGCGCGGGCCTGGAAGAAGGCGGTACGGACGGCGCTGCCGGGGCCCTGGCGGCCGTGGCGGGTGGTGGGCGAGGCCGTGCTCGCCCTGCTGATGGGCGGTCTCGCCGCTGTGACGGAGGTCGCCGCCGGCACCGGCCTGGCGGTGCCCTTCGGCCTGGGCGTCGCGGTGCTGTGGGTGCTGCGGCGGGGACTGCCGGTCACCGTGCTGCTGGCCGCCGCGGCCGCCACCGGCTGGTCGGGAGGGCCGGTGCTGCTGCTGATCTGCGCGGGCTGGGCGGCCGGCGCGCGGATCCGCCGGGTCTGGGCGCTGGTCGGCACCTTCGTCCTGGGCTGGGTGCTGTTCACCGTGACGGGCGTGCTGAAGGACGCCTCCTCGTTCTCGCCCGAGCTGCTCCTGGGGCTGTCGCTGGGTGGCTTCCTGGTGCTCGCGGTCCTGCCCGGGCTCTACGGCCGCTACCGCGCCCAGCGGCGCGCCCTGCTGGACGCGCTGCGCGAGCGCAACGACCAGCTGCTGCGGGAGCGGGTCATGGTGGTGCACCAGGCGCGGCTGCGCGAGCGGCACCGGATCGCCCAGGACATGCACGACAGCCTGGGGCACCAGCTGGCGCTGATCTCCGTGCACTCGGGCGCGCTGGAGGTGGACCGCACGCTCACCGACCGGCAGCGGGAGGCGGTCGGGGTGCTGCGGCAGGCCGCGGTCGCGGCGATGCGCGAGCTGCGCGAGGTGGTCGGGGTGCTGCACGACGAGTCGACGGCGGTGCCGCCCGCGGCGGGGGCGGTGGGCGCGACGCCCGCCCGGGGCGGGGTGGACGGGATCGACGGGCTGGTGGATTCCTCCCGGGCGGCCGGAGCGGTGGTCGTGCTCACCCGGGAGGGCGAGCCGCGCCCGCTGCCGGCCTCGGTCGACCACGCGGCGTACCGGATCGTGCAGGAGGCGCTCACCAACGCGCACAAGCACGCCCCCGGCGCGCCGATCGGTGTCGCGCTCCGGTACGAGCCGGACGCCCTGGTGGTGGAGGTCACCAACGACCGTGCGCCGGAGCTCGTGGGCGCGTGCGTCGGGGTGGGCCAGGCCGTGAGCGGCGGCCAGGGGCTGACCGGGCTGCGGGAGCGTGCCCGCCTGGCCGGCGGCATGGTGCACGCCGGGTCGACGCCCGAGCAGGGCTTCCGGCTGGCCGCCGTCCTGCCGTACGAGGGGACGGAGGGCGGCAAGGAGGGCGCCGCCGCAGCGACCGGGGTGGACGACTGGGTGTTCGAGGGCCTGCCGGTCGACGACGCGGCCGCTAAGCGCCGCAGTCCGGCGTTGGGGTGCGCGGTCGGCGTGGTGGCGGTCGGGCTGACCGTGCTGGGCCTGCTGGTCTGGGGCGTCGTGGGCTTCGTGGACGGCAGCCGCGCCGCGACGCTGAAGAAGCCGCGGTACGACCGGATCGAGGTCGGTGCGGCGCAGGACGCGGTGATGCGTGAGCTGCCGTCCGGCAGCAGCTTCTTCACCGACGAGTACAAGGGTGGCGGACCGACCCCGCCGGCGGGGGCGCAGTGCCGCTGGTACCTCCTGGAGGGCTCGTCCGACGACGGCTGGAACGACCAGCACGTGGCGCGGTTCTGCTTCAAGGACGGGGTGCTGGTGGAGAAGCAGGAGTACGTCGGCAAGGACTGACCGCGCGGGCGTCCGGACCGGGGGCCGGAGGTCCGGTCCGGACGGCGGGGATGTGAGGATGGTGCCGCAGCCGAAGCACCGTTCGAGGGGAATGACCAGCGTGATCCGAGTCCTCGTCGCCGACGACGAGCCGCTGATCCGGGCCGGGATCAGGATGATCCTCGGCTCCGCCGACGACATCGAGGTGGTCGCCGAGGCCGCCGACGGCCGGGAGGCGCTGGAGCTGGCGCGGGCGCACCGGGTGGACGTGGTGCTGCTGGACATCCAGATGCCGGTGATGGACGGGCTGACGGCGCTCGGGGAGCTGTCGAAGGCCGCCCCCGGCGCGCGGGCGTTGATCCTCACCACCTTCGGGGAGCGCGAGAACGTCCTGCGCGCCGTGACCGAGGGCGGCGCCGGCTTCCTGCTGAAGGACACCGCGCCGAACGAGCTGATCCAGGCCGTCCGGGCGGCGGCCGGCGGGAACGCCTTCCTCTCCCCGGCGGCCACCCGGCACATCGTCGACTCGTTGGCGTCCGGACACAGCGGTTCGCTGGCCGCCCGCGGCGCCGCGGCCCGGCGCCGGCTGGAGGTGCTCACCGAGCGGGAGCTGGAGGTGCTGGCGCTGCTCGGTGAGGGCCTGTCCAACGCCGACGCCGGGGCCCGGATCCACATGAGCGAGGCGACGGTGAAGACCTACGTGAGCCGGATCCTGGCCAAGCTGGGCTGTGAGAACCGGGTCCAGGCGGCGCTGCTGGCGCGGGACGCGGAGCTCGACGGCCGGAGCTGAACGTGTCCGCACGGTCACTGAACGTGTCGGGCGTGGTGGATGCCACTCGGCGGCCGCGCGGAACCGGGAACTCCGGCCGGGCTGCTGACGGTCCGTCAGTGATCGGTGACGGTGTGTGGGTGGTGCGGGGGGCGCTTACGGGTGAACAGATGTGAGTGAGGGCACGGGAACTGATCATTTGATCTTGAGAATGCGGTCAAACCTGGTCGAGCCGGGCACCGTTTCTTGATCGATACCGCCGGTAACAGTCAACTGACCTGCGACGTCCAGGAATTGCTTGCTGTGCGCCGAGGTTGCCCCCTAGCTTCATTGGCGGCGCACCGAGCGCCACCCGGGTTCACCCCGACGCACCGCCCGCCGACTGACCCACGGCGCGAGGGCGGTGCCCGCCGATCAGGCCGGCTCGAACAGGCCGTCGGCGAGCGGAGGTGACCGGGGCGGCAGGGCACGTCCGACGCGTGCCCGGCCGCCCGTCGAGTGAGGTGAGCGAACACCACCGGCCCCTGTCCCGGGCCTGGTTCCGTCTGCCCGCCCGGGGCTTGTCGAGAGGATCTGTATGAATCCCCGTCACGAGACCGCCGCTGCCACCGAGACCACCACCAAGCGCAACCGCGTGCGGATGGCGGTCGTCGCGGGCGCCGCCGTCGCGGCCCTGCCGGTGGCCGGCCTCGTCACGGCCACCTCGGCCTCCGCCGCACCGGCCTCCTCCTGGGACGCCGTCGCCCAGTGCGAGAGCGGCGGCAACTGGAGCACCGACACCGGCAACGGGTTCCACGGCGGCCTGCAGTTCTCCCCCAGCACCTGGAGGGCGTACGGCGGCACCGCGTACGCCCCCCAGGCCAGCCAGGCGACCCGGGCGCAGCAGATCGCCGTCGCCGAGAAGGTCCTTGCCTCGCAGGGGCCGGGTGCCTGGCCGGTCTGCTCGAAGAAGGCGGGTCTGAGCAGGGGCGGCGCCCCTGCCGACGTCGACACCACGTCGGCCGCCAAGCCCGCCAAGCCCGCCAAGCCCGCCAAGCCCGCCACGAAGGCGGCGAAGCCCGCCGCCAAGCCGGCCCCGGCCGCCCCGGCGGCCAAGCAGCAGGCGCCCAGGGCCGCCGAGGCGGCCGCGGGCCGGCCGTCGGCGAAGCCGGCGCAGTCCGCGCCGTCGACCGCGAGGAACACCGCGGGCGGCAGCTACACCGTCAAGGCCGGCGACACCCTGAGCGACATCGCGGCCAAGTTCGGCGTCGACACCGACGGCCTGTACAGCAAGAACGCGCGTGTCATCGGCGGCAACCCGGACCTGATCTTCCCGGGCCAGACGCTGACCGTCTGACGGAGCCGCGAGTGCCGCTGCGGCGGAGCGCCTGACCCAGCCTCCGACGGAGCCTCGCGACCCGGCCGAGCGGCGCCGCCCCTGTGCACGGGGGCGGCCGCTCGGCGCGGTGCGTTCCGGGCTGGTCCCGGCCGCAGGGCCGAACCGTGCGGGCGGCCGGGGGTCGGTTCGTACGGCCGGTGGGCGGCGTGCATGCCGGGCCCCGGGGGCGCTTCGAGGCATGGTTGAAATTTCAACGCGACGTCCGAATACCGCCGGAGGTCCGCGGCGCCCCGGACCAGGATCGAGTCATGTCCGAGATCGGAACGAGGAGTTCTGGAGATATGACGATGAACGGTGCGGCAGTGCTCGACGGCAAGGTGGCCCTGGTGACCGGCGGCAGCCGTGGGATCGGCGCGGCGGTCGCGCTGCGACTGGCCGAGGACGGCGCCGACGTGGTGCTGACCTACCAGGGCGGCGCCGAGCGGGCCGACGAGGTCGCCGCGAAGATCACCGCGATGGGACGGACCGGCTGGGCCGTCCGGGCGGACAGCGCCGACCCGCAGGAGGTGGCGGCCGCCGTGGCCGCGGTCGCCGAGCGCTTCGGGCGGCTGGACATCCTGGTGAACAACGCCGGCGTCGGCGTCCTCGGCCCGATCGGCGAGCTGGCGCTCGACGACGTCGACCGGGTGCTGGAGGTGAACGTCCGGGCGCCCTACCTGTACGCCCGGGCCGCCTCCGCGCACCTGGCCGACGGCGGACGGATCGTCACCATCGGCAGCTGCGTCGCCAAGCGGGTCGCCTTCCCCGGCGCCACGCTGTACGCGACCAGCAAGGCCGCGCTGATCGGTCTCACCAAGGGGCTGGCCCGTGAGCTCGGCCCGCGCGGGATCACCGCCAACCTGGTGCACCCGGGCCCGATCGACACCGACATGAACCCGGCCGGCGGCCCGTCGGCGGAGTTCCAGAGCGGGCTCACGGCGCTCGGCCGCTTCGGCACCGGGGCGGAGGTCGCGGCCGCCGTCGCCTACCTGGTGGGAGGGGACGGCCGGTACGTGACCGGCGCGGAGCTCGCGGTGGACGGCGGCTTCGCGGCCTGACCGCCCGGCGGGCCCGGTCGGCGGCACGCACCGGCGCACGCGGGGCGGTGTCGTGCCGGACGGTCGTCGGCGCTCGCGCTTACGATCGCCCGGCACGACCCGTGTCCCCGACCGAGAGGTGTGCCATGACCGCAGCGGAAGACCCGATCGGACTGCTCGCCCGGGCCCTCGCGCAGACCGCCGGGCTGATCGACGGTACCGGCGTCGAACTGGCCGGCCACCCGACCCCCTGCCGCTCCTGGGACGTCGGCGACCTGGTCAGCCACCTCCTCCACGACCTGCGGCAGTTCACCGTCCGGGCGAGGGGCGGGCAGCCGGACTGGTCGCAGCCCTTCGAGCGGGTCGAGGACGACTGGCTGCACGCCTTCGAGGCCGGGGCCGAGCAGCTGGTCGACGCCTGGCGCGCGGCCGGGGACCTCGGCGGCACGCTGGAGGTGCCCGGTGTCGGCACCCTGCCGGCCCGCTTCCCGGTCGACCAGCAGATCGCCGAATTCGCCGTCCACGGATGGGACTTGGCGCGTTCCGGCGGTCAGTCCACCGAGGGCCTGGACCACGAGGTGGCGCTCGCCGCCCTGGCCTGGGCCGAGGGTGCGCTCAAGCCCGAGTACCGTGGCACCGAGCAGGAGCACAAGGCCTTCGGTCCGGCCGTCGCCCTGCCCGAGGACGCCCCGCCGTACGACCGGCTCGCGGCGTTCTTCGGCCGCGACCCGGCGGCGCCGGTCGTGCCGTAGGCCGCGTTCGCCCCCGGTCCGCCGACGGCACGGACGCACCGGTCGGTGCCACCGGGCGCCCGCGCCCCGCCCGGACCGGGCGGGGCCTGCCCGGGTCACAGCGGCCGGCGGGCCGCGGCCTGCTTGATCGCCTCGCGGATGCGCGGGTAGGTCCCGCAGCGGCAGACGTTCTGGATCCCGTCGATGTCCGCGTCCGTCGGGTTCGGGGTGCGGCGCAGCAGGGCGACCGCCGCCATGATCTGGCCCGGCTGGCAGAAGCCGCACTGGGCGACGTCGCAGGCGAGCCAGGCCTCCTGGACGGGGTGCAGGTTCTCGCCGTCGGCGAGGCCCTCGATGGTGGTGACGGTGTGGCCCGCGCAGTCCTTGACGGACCGGGTGCAGGGCTGGAACTCCCGGCCGTCGAGGTGGCTGGTGCAGGCGCGGCAGACGCCCACCCCGCAGCCGTACTTGGGGCCGGTGACGCCGAGCTTGTCGCGCAGCACCCAGAGCATCGGCATGTCGTCCGGGGCCTCGACGGTGACGGGCTGCCCGTTGAGGACGAAGGTGTGGGTGGGCATGGGGAGTCGGGATCCTCGGCTCTGGATGGTCGGGTGGCTGTGACGCCCGGGTGGTGGCGCCGGCCCGGTGGTGGTGCCGGGAGGGTTCAGAAGTCGATGGGGAAGGAGCGCGGGCTGGTGCCGGTCGCGCGGGCGTAGGCGTTGGCGACCGCGGCGCAGGCGGCCGGGACGCCCAACTCGCCCGCGCCGCCCGGCGGTCCGCTCGGCGGCATCAGGTGGATCTCGACCACCGGCGGGGTGTGCCGTTGCCGGGCGTAGTGGAAGTCGCCGTAACTGCCTTCCCGGAAGGCTCCGTTGTCGAGGTGGTTGCCGGCCTGCAGGATCACCGAGATGCCGTCGACCAGTGCGCCGGTCAACTGGGCTTCCAGGCCACGGGGGTTGATGACCCGGCCGACGTCGGCGGCGACCACCGCCCTGGTCACCCGGGGGTTGGCCCGGTCGGTGGCGTCCAGCTCGACCAGGTAGGCGGCGGCGCCGCCGTTCTCCTCGTGGTACCCGACGCCCTGGGCCCGGCCGGGGGGCATCGGGCGCCTCCAGTTCCCCTTCGCGGCGACGGTGTCCAGGACGGCCCGGCCGGCGGCGCCGCGCAGCCGGGCCCGGCGGAAGGCGACCTCGTCCTGGCCCATCCGGCGGGCCAGTTCGTCCATCACGATCTCGTCGCAGACCCGGACGGTCCCCGAGTACACCGAGCGCCAGCTGCCGGTGGGCAGGTCCAACGGGACCTCGGCGAGCAGCTGGACGGGGACGCCGACCTCGTACGGGTTCTTCTCGGTGAGCAGGAAGAACACCTCGGAGGTGGTGAGCCCGGCCAGCGGGAGGTCGTAGCCGGCGGCGGTGAGCGCCTCGCCGAGGCCGTGGCCGAAGTCGGTGCGCACACTGGCGGCGCGGTGCTCCCAGGCGAGCACGCGGTCGAGGCCGTAGACGGCCCGGATCCGGTGGTGGCCGGCCGGGCGCATCCGGCCGTGGCGCATGTCGTCGTTGCGGGTCCACATCAGCTTGACCGGGCGGCCCGCGGCCTTGGAGATCCGGGCGGCCTCCAGGGCGGCGTCGAAGAACAGCCGTCGGCCGAACGAGCCGCCGCCGCGCACCACGTGGACGGTGACGGCGTTCTGCGGCAGGCCGAGTTCGGCCGCGATGGTCTGCTGGGCGACGATCGGGCTCTGCGCGGCGAACCACAGCTCGGCCCGGTTCGCCCGGACGTCGGCGATGGCGGTGAGCACCTCCATCGGGGCGTGGTTGACGAAGGCGAAGTCGAACTCGGCGTCCAGGTGCTGGGCGAGCGGCGGCGGCGGGAGGAACGGCGCGTGGGCGGCACGCAGCCGTTCCCTGACGTCGGCGTCGGACAGGCCCGCGACCGGGCCCGGGTTCCAGGTGGTGCGCAGGGCGTCGCGGGCCTTGAGCGCCTGGTCGAAGGTCTCGGCGAGGACGGCGACGCCGCTCGGGACCTGCACCACGCCGAGCACCCCGGGCATGGCGCGGGCGGCGGAGGCGTCCAGGGACTTGAGGGTGCCGTTGACGGTGGTGGGGCGGGCGACCACGGTGGGGACGGCGCCGGGCACGGACAGGTCCCCGGTGTACCGGGCGCGGCCGGTGACGATGTCGCGGGCGTCGATCCGGCCGGTCGGCCGGCCGACCAGCCGCAGCCGGTCCGCCGCCTTGGGGAGGGCGGGGACGGCGGGCGCGGCGATCGCGGCCGCGGCGGCGGCGAGTTCGCCGTAGCCGAGCCGTCGGCCGTCGGGGGCGAGGACGGCGGAGTCGGCGGTGCGCAGGGTGGGCGCGGGAACGTTCCAGCGCCTGGCGGCGGCGGTCACCAGCCGGGCGCGGGCGGCGGCGGCGGCGCCGCGCACCGGGTCGTACAGCGAGCGGATGGAGTTGGATCCTCCGGTCAGCTGGTTGAAGAGCAGTTCGGGGCGGCCGTCGGAGAGCGGCACGTCGACGTCGCCGAGCCGGGCGTCGAGCTCCTCGGCGACCAGCATCGCGATCGCGGTGGTCAGGCCCTGACCGACCTCCAACCGGGGCAGGTGCAGCACGGCCCGCCCGGCGGGGGTGACTTCCAGGACCAGCAGGTGCGAGGTGGGCAGTCCGGCGAGGATCATGGCGTCGCCGAGGTCGACGACGTCCGGGATTCCGGGCAGGCCGACCAGCCGCGGGGACGCGGCGTCCCGGGCGGCTGCGGCGGCGTGGACGGCCTGCGCGGCGGCCTGCCCGGGGCCCGGGGCGGCGGCCCGTGCGGTGGCGGGGTCGGCGGCGTCGAGGCCGAGACGGGCTCCGACGGTGAGGGTGGGCGCGGCCAGCAGGTAGGTGAGGAAGCGGCGGCGGCGGGTCGCGCCGGCCCCGGCGGCCGCTGTCGCGTCGCGGCGCTCGGCGGTGCCCGGGCGGGTGGCGGTGGACGGGCGGTCGGTGGAGCCGGGGAGGGTGGGGGCGCGCGGGTGTCCGGTGGGCTCCGGGTGTCCGGTGGGGTCCGAGGGCGCGGCGGAGGTGCTGATGGGAGGAGCCCTTCGAGCCGGAGACGGCGCCGGATCGGGCGGGCACGGCGGCCCCGGCCCCGGTGCCGGATCGCGAACGCCGTCGAGCATAAAAGGGCGCTACTGACGGGTCAACACGGTCAAAGTTGGCCCCAGGCTTGGCCGATCGCGGTTTTGCAGCGTTCGGGGAGAGCGGATTCGGAGCGGGTACGGACGGCGCTTCGGTGGCGCGGGGAAGGTCGGGGCGAGGCCCTCCCGAAGCGCGCGGAGACCCCAACGGCTCGGTGTCGCACGAGGGTTCAGCGCTCGGTCGGCGGTGCGGCGGCCGACGGAAGTGGCCCAGGAAATTCCTTGATCACTGGACCTGTCGGCTGGGCCGGTTTCTGCCTAGGGTGGGTGGCGAACCGTCGCCGACGGTTGTGAACGTCCGGCCCGTGCGCCGCTCGTCGTCGCGGTGCTGTCGCCCGTCCGTGGGTGGAAGGCCCCCCGTCGGGCGAACGGTGACGGTCCGTCACCACCGAAGGAGAGGCGTGCCGACCGACCGAGCCGCCCGGCGGGGCAGCCTGCTGCCGCCCGCCGGCCCCCAGCGGACCCTGGCCGCAGCCCAGTTGGCGAGCGCGGTGGGCGACGGTGCGTACTACACCTGCTCCGCGCTCTACTTCACCCGCGTCGTCGGCATGTCACCGACCGCCCTCGGTCTCGGCCTCGCCGTCGGCTGGGCGCTCGGCTCCGTCGCGGGCGTCCCGCTCGGCCACCTCGCCGACCGGCGCGGCCCGCGCCGCACCGCGGTGGCGCTCGGGCTCGCGGCCGCGGCCGTGGCCGCCGCCTTCCTGACGATCCGTTCCTACCCGCTGTTCCTGGTCGCGGTCTGCCTCTACGCGACGGCCCAGTCCGGGCTGACCGCGGCGCGGCAGGCGCTGGTCGCCGGCCTGGTGCCGGCCGGGGAGCGGACCGGACTGCTCGCCCACCTGCAGTCCACCCTCAACGGGGGCCTGGCCGTCGGCGCGGCGGTCGGCGGCATCGCGCTGAGCGTCGGCACCCGGACCGCCTACCTGGGCGCCTTCGTCGTCACCACGATCGGCCTGCTGATCGGCGCGCTCGTCCTCGGCCGGCTGCCCGAAGTCCCGCCCGGCCCGAAGGAGTCCGGCACCGGACCGCGCCTGGCGGTGCTGCGCGACCGGCGGTACGCCGCCGTCACCCTGGTCAACGCGGTACTACTGCTGCGCATGCCGCTGCTCAGCCTGATCATCCCGCTCTGGATCGCCCAGCGCGCCCCCGGGATCGGCTGGCTCGGCTCGGCGCTGTTCGTGCTCAACACCCTGGCGGTGCTGGTGTTCCAGGTCCGGGCGGCACGGGACGTCACCGGGCTGGACTCGGCCGCGCGGGCGGTCCGTTCGGCCGGGGTGCTGCTGCTCGGCTGCTGCGCGGTCTTCGGACTGTCCGCGCTCGACGTGCCGGTCTGGGCGGTCGGCGCGCTGCTGGTCGCGGCGTCCGTGCTGCAGGTGGCCGGCGAGATGCGGCAGTCGGCCGGCTCCTGGCAGATCGGCTTCGACCTCGCCCCGCCGGAGCGGATCGGCCAGTACCAGGGCTTCTTCGGAACCGGCGTCGCCGTGGCCCGCACCCTCGGGCCGCTGCTGCTCACCGCGCTGCTGCTGGACGGCGGCCTCGCGGGCTGGCTGGTCCTGGGCGGGGTGTTCCTCGCGGCGGGCTACGCGATGGGGCCGGTCGCCCGGTGGGCGGAGCGGGACCGCGGTCACGCGGTGTCACCGGCGCCGCCGGTCGTGACGGGCGCCGCGGCGGAGGGCGCGTAGCGGCGCCGGACGGCGGGTGGGTGGCGGGTGGATGCGCGGGCGCGCGGTGTGAGCGGGTGCACGGTGTGATGGGCGCGCAGGTGCACGGGCGCGCGGGTGCACGGGCGCGCGGGTGCACGGGCGCGCGGGGCGCGTGCAGCGGGAGAGCACGCGGGTGCGGTGGGCGCTGCGCGGGCGTCCGGGACGGGACAACCGGCGGGGGAAGCCGGAAACCGGTGGCCCCCACCTGCCGCGCGCTGGCATGCTGGCCGCGTGGACCGACCCCAGATCTGGCTCGACTTCGCCCCTGAGCTGCACCTCTTCGTCTCCGCGCCCCGCCGGGCGGGCCGCACCGAGCTGCGCACCGACGGTGTCTCCACCCTCGGTCACGTCGTCGAGTCCCTGGGCGTCCCGCTCACCGAGGTCGGCGCCCTGCTGGCGGACGGCCGGGCCGTCCCCGACGCGCACGTCCCGGCCGACGGCGAGCACATCGCCGTCCGGGCCGTGACCAGGCCGCAGCCCTCGGCGACGGCGCCCCGCTTCCTGCTCGACGTCCACCTCGGCACCCTCGCCCGCCGACTGCGCCTGCTGGGCGTGGACGCCGCCTACGAGAACCCCGACATCGGCGACGCCGCGCTGGCCGCCCGATCCGCCGCCGAGCAGCGCATCATGCTCTCGCGTGACCGCGGCCTGCTGCGCCGCCGCGAACTCTGGGCCGGCGCCTACGTCTACAGCCACCGCCCCGCCGAGCAGCTGCGCGACGTGCTCTCCCGCTTCGCCCCGCCGCTCGCCCCCTGGAGCCGCTGCACCACCTGCAACGGCACCCTGCGCGCGGCCACCAAGACCTCGGTCCGCGAGCAGCTGCGGGACGGCACCGAACGTTCCTACGACGCCTTCGCCCAGTGCACCGAGTGCGGGCAGGCCTACTGGCGCGGCGCCCACCACGCCCGGCTGGAGGCGATCGTCACCGAAGCCGTCCGGGACTTCGGGGAGGGCCGGGGTCATCTCGGGGTCGTCTCCGGGTAGCCCGCTCTGGCGGGCGCCCCGGCGGCCGTGGTCCCATCGGCGGTGGGGGACGAGACCCACGCTACTCGGTCGCACGAGAGAGGCCAGGTCGTCGGATGAGCACTCACGAACAGCACCCGCCCTTCGGTACCGCGGACCCCGGGGACACCCCCGCGGTCACCGCCCCGGACGGCGCCGAGGTGTACCCGCTGCTGGTCCTGGAAGGGCGGGGGAGCCTTGCGGTGTTCGCGCTCGCTCCCGGACAGGTGACCCGTGCCGTTTCGCACGCCACCGTCCAGGAGCTGTGGCAGGTCACCGCGGGCAGCGGTGAACTCTGGCGCCGCCAGGGCGGCCGGGAGGAGACCGTACGGCTCGCTCCCGGCACCGCCGTGTCGGTACCGCTCGGCACCGCGTTCCAGTTCCGGGCGGACGAGGACTCCGCCGGGCCGCTGCGCATCACCGCCGTCACCATGCCGCCCTGGCCCGGGACGGACGGCGAGGCATGCCCGGCGGAAGGCCCCTGGAAGGCGACCGTCCGATGAGGCGCCCGCTGCCGCGCCGCCCGCTGGCGGTGCTGGCCGCGGCCGGGGCGGTGCTGGGGCTCATGGTCGTCCCGGCGGCCGCCGCGCCGGCCCGGCCCGCCACGGGAGCCGTTCAACCGTCCCTGCAGTCGCGCTACGTGACCATGCCCGACGGGGTCCGCCTCGCCGTCGACGTCCATCTGCCCGAAGGCACCCGGGCCGGCGCGAACCTGCCCACCGTCCTGGTCACCCAGCGCTACTGGCGGGCCCGGGTGCGGGCGGGCGAACCCGGCGAACCCGGCGGCGCCGACGGCGAGTCCGGGCTGTGGACCGCCCGCGGCTACGCCTACGTCAGCGCCGACCTGCGCGGCACCGGCGCCTCCTTCGGCACCCTCACCTCGGAACTGGGCGCCGCCGCCGTCGCCGACAGCGGACCGCTCAGCGACTGGATCGCCGCCCAGCCCTGGTCCAACGGCCGGGTCGGTACCACGGGCATCTCCTACAGCGGCGACACCGCGATGCTCGCCACCGCACTCGGCAACCACCACATCACCGCCGCCGCCCCGATCTCCTACGACTTCGACCCGTACGAGGACCTGGTGCGCCCCGGCGGCGCGCTCATCGAGCCCCGGCTCGCCCCGTACGCGCTGCTGCTGCGCATCCTCGACCAGGCCGGCGGCACCACCTGCGACACCGACGAACGGACCCGGGAGCTCTGCGCGCACACCGGCCTCACCGGCCTCCAGCCCCGCCCGGTCGACGGCCCGGACGGACCGGCCCTGCTCGCCGCCGCCCGCGCCGAGCACGCGGACAACGCCAACCTGGTCGAGATGGCGGACTCCGGCGTCTTCCGCGACTACCGGGACGGACCGAAGAGCTGGACGGTCGGCAGCGTCGGCGAACGGACCGACGCCGTCGAGACGGGCGGGGTGCCGATCCTGACCAGGGCCGGCTGGCTCGACGCGGGCACCGCGAACGGCGTGCTGTCCCAGTTCACCGGCCTCGCCGACACCCAGGACGACTGGATCGGCCCCTGGAACCACGGCGCCGGCTGGCTCGCCGACCCGTTCCAGCCGGCCCGCCCGCTCACCGAGCCGGAACACGCCGTGCTCGACGGGCGCACCTCCGACTTCTTCGACCGCTACGTCCGGGGCGACGCCCGCCCCGACGGCACCCGGCAGGTGCACTACTACACCTTCAACGAGGGCCTCTGGCGTACCACCACCCGCTGGCCGGTGCCCGGCACCCGGACCCAGGCGTTCTACCCCGGGGCCGGCAACACGCTCGGCCGCCGGCCGGACGACCGCCGCACCGGCGCCGACCTGCTGCGCCTCGACCCGACCGCCGGCACCGGCCCACTGGACCGCTGGAACACCAACCTCAGCGGCGACGAGGTCAGTTACCCCGACCGCGCCGCCGTCGACGCCAAGCTGCTCGGCTACACCACCGCGCCGCTGACCGCCGACACCCGGGTCACCGGGAACGGAAAGGTCACCCTCGACGTGACCGGCCTGACCGGATCGGCCCGGGGCGCCCTGCACGTGTACCTGGAGGACGTCGCCCCGGACGGCCGTGTCAGGTATCTGACGGAGGGTCAACTCGCCCTGCAGGACCGGGCGGTGGCTGACAGAGGCGACAATCCCGACTGGCGCCGGCTGCGCACGCCGCGCACCTACGCGGCGAACGACGCCGAGGACTTCCCGCAGGGCGAGGCGCAGCGCGTCACCATCGACCTCCAGCCGGTCTCGGTGCTGTTCCGGGCCGGCGAACGGATCCGGCTCACCGTGGCCGCCGCCAACCCGGACTCCTTCCAGCTGCTCCCGGCCGACGGGCGGGCGAGCTACCGGATCGGGTGGGGCGGGGACCGCGGATCGGTGCTGGAACTGCCGGTCGTGGGCTGAGAGCGGCGGCGATGACGACGAGCCGGTCGACGTCGGCCGGCAGCGCGTCGAAGTCGACCATCAGGCAGGCGTTGGCGTCCTCGTAGCCGGTCACCAGCCGGACCGAGCCGTCGGGGGTGGAGCCGTTGTTGTAGAACACCAGGTGGTCGTCGGAGACCGCGACGTTCCCCCGGCAGACCAGGGCGGCGATGTCGTACTCCTCCTCCCCGGTCCAGTGCAGGAGCAGCCGGGCGGGTTCCGCGGCGATCTCGATCGCGGGCAGCCCGTCCAGGCCGGCCGCCTCGACGGAGGACTCCTCCTGGGCGGCCGCGAACACCTCGTGGAAGCCGTGGTGCTTGAGCAGGCCGACCAGCTCGGAGCCGTTGATCAGGGTGACGGCCTTGCCGGTGACGAACTGGTGCGAGCTGGGGCCGAACCGGCTGGTCGTGACGAGGACGGCCTTCGTCGCGGCCTCGTCGTGGCGCAGCGTCCCGTAGAGGTCCCGCACGGCCGAGGGCGGCACCGTGTCGCGGTACCGCTTGACCTGCACGATCACGTTGCCGCCGCGGAACGGGTCGGTGTCGACGCCGCGGACGTCCACCCCGCCGTCCCGGGACCGGGCGGTCAGCTCGACCTTCAGGCCCATCGACTCCATCAGCCGGGCGACGAGCTGCTCGAACTCGACCGGGTCCATCGCCACGAGGAGCTGGAGTTCGCGCACCCGCTTGGCCATCCGGCCGCGGTTGGCGTTGGTGTCGTCGCGGAGGTGGCGGAACAGCACGCGCTGGGCGCGGCGTTCGTCGGCGTCGGGGTTGCTGAGGCGGTGGAGTTTCCGGCTCCGGGACATGGAGTGCCCCCTCTTGCAGGTGACGATTGTTGCAGGCGTCACCGTAGGGGAATCGTGGGCGAAGTATTGTCGGCCCGTCAGTTCCGCTGCGCAATCGATACCTGGGCCGGCGGGGCGTCCGCCCGGCCCCGGTGCGGTGGGACGTCCGCCCGGCCCCGGTGCGGCGGGTGCAGTTCGAGCCGCCAGGCGTGGGTGGTGTACGCGCCCATCCGGGTCGGGTGGCGTTCGACCAGGCTCACGTCGAGGCGGTCGCCGGTGCGGTGCAGCGAGCCGGTGAAGCGGTGCTGCCGGTCGGGGGCCAGCGGGTGCAGTTCGGCGAGGACGGCGTCGTCCAGGTCGCGCCCGACGGCCCGCAGGGTCCCGGCGTCGAGGACCAGGAGGGTGCCGTCGGGCAGCACCAGCGGCTCCGGGGCCTGCGGGTCGGCGAGCAGCGGGCCGCGTTCGATCCGCCCGCCGGGCAGCAGCCGCACCACCCGGCTCGCGGTCGGGCGGCGGCGGTCCGTCTCCACCACCCGCAGGCCGCTGCCGACGACGTAGTGGCCGTAGCTGCGCCAGGAGTCGACCAGGGTGCCGTCCCGGTCGTACGCCCAGGTGTCGAAGGCGTCGTAGCCCTCCAGCCCGAGGGCGAAGCGGCCGCCGCCGAGGGCCGCCGCGCGTTCGCCGCGGAGTTCGGCGACCGGGGTGCCGTCGGCGAGGTCGAGCAGCAGGGCCGGGCCGAGGTGGCCCCAGGCGGTGTAGTCGAAGGAGTCGGTGGTGACCAGCACCCGGTCGGCGGAGAGGTGGGCCGCGTTCGGCCGGCCCGGGCAGGGCCGGCGCCAGCGGACCCGGCCGGCGGCCTCGACGCAGCTGAGTTCGCCGTCGCGGCCGTGCACCTCCAGCCCGTCCCGTCGGGCCAGCGGGCCCTCCGGGCGTCCCTGCGGCCGTCCGCCGCTCCTGCGTCGGTGGTCCGTGACCGTGACCCGCCAGCTCCCCATGGCCCGGATGCTAGTGGACTCCGCCGAACGGCGGAGGCGGTTTCGGGGGGTGCCCGAACTGCCGACACTCTCTCCGGGAGTCCGTGCGCTCTCCCGAGGAGCCGAGGAGGAGGCCGCGGTGGAGTTCGAGGTGATGATCGAGATCCCGCAGGGGTCGCGGAACAAGTACGTGATGGACTTCGCGGCGGGCCGGATCCGCCTCGACCGCACCCTGTTCACCGCCACCCGCTACCCCGCGGACTACGGGTACGTCGAAGGCACCCTCGGCGGCGACGGCGAGCCGCTGGACGCCCTGGTGCTCGGCGGCGAACCGGCCGTCCCCGGCTGCGTGCTGACCTGCCGGACGGTGGGCATGTGGGTGATGCGCGACGAGCGCGGCCCCGACCAGAAGGTGCTCTGCGTCCCGGCCCGTGACCCGCGCTACACCTCCCTGCAGGACATCGGCGACCTGCCCGAGTTCGACCTGCTGGAGATCACCCACTTCTTCCGGGTCTACAAGGACCTGGAACGCGGCAAGTCCGTCGAGGGCTCGCACTGGGCGGACCGCGAGGCCGCCCACGCGGAGATCGCCGCCTCGCGCGCCCGGGCCGCGGGGACGCACTTCGCCGGCCCGGCGTGAGCGGGCGGGAGTGGAGCGGGGGCGCGCCGCCGGCCGCCTCCTGGCCGGCCCGCACGCCCCCGGGCCGCCTCCTCCTCGGGCCGCCGGGCGGCGGGCCGGGCCGTCGGCTGCGGGGCCGGGCCGTCCGCTGCGGGACGGAGTCGCCCGCTGAGGGGCGGAGCCGTCCGCTGAGGGTCAGAGGCGGGCGCTGCTCAGGACGGCGCGGACCTGATCGGCGATCGCGGCCTCGTTCTGCTCGAACTCCGGTGCGGTGAGCCGGTTCCGGTCCGCCGGGAGGCCGGTGAGGACCGGGGTGTGGAGGTGGCCGCCGGGGAGACCGGGGGCGAGGTCGAGGCGCAGGCGGTTGGAGCGGTAGGCGACCTCGTTGGAGAGGTAGCCACCCCCGCCGCCGGCGACCGCGCGGGAGCCGGGGGTGGGGCCGTCGGTGCGGACGACGGGGTCGGTGGCGCCGGCGGGGATCTCGGTGACGGGGGTGTTGAGCAGCACCGGGTAGGGCTGCTGGACCGCCGTCATGGCGTCGGTGGGCAGGGTGGTGCGGATGAACTGGGGCCCGGCGGCCAGACCGGGGGCGTCGACCGGGTGCCGGGTCGTCCCGCCGGAGAGGGCGGCGACGTTGTCGGTGGCCGGGTCGGCGGAGCGGGCGCGCCCGGCCCAGGCCTCCAGGGTGAACGTGCCGGGGTAGCCCTGGCTGATGCTGGTGATCAGGTCGGCGGCCTGCGGGCCGGGCACCAGGTGCGGGCCGAAGGCGCGTTCCACGATGCCCTCGTCGAAGTCGCGGTAGCGGACCGGCAGGACGACGGCCCGCACCTCGGCGGTGCTGCCGTCGGCGAGGGTGATCCGCCGTCCGTTCAGCTGCAGGACGGCCGCGCCGGAGGGGTTGGCGCGGCGCGGCTCGCTGTCCAGGCCGTACGGGTCGAAGCCGCTGACGAAGATCCGGCGCACGCCGGGCGCGGCGGCGAAGCGGTCGCCCAGGCCGCGCGAGGCGTCCTCGAAGCGGGCCCGCAGCCCGGCGCGGTCGACGGTGAACCCGGGCTGCCAGTCCGCCAGCCGCACGGTCATGGCGAGCCGGGTCCAGTACAGCGGGCGGTCGTCGCGGGCGGGCAGTTCGCCGCTCGGCCGCCGGCCCTGGGCGCGGTCCACGCCGGCCTGCCAGAGCGCCCGGCCCCAGGCGTCCACCACCTGCTCCGCCCGGTGGGCGGTGCGGGCGGAGCACAGGGCGGCCGGGAACCCCCGGAGCAGGTCGCGCAGGCCGGACCGCTCGGTGAAGGCGGCCGTGCGGGCGTCCTGGAGGCGGGCCTGCTCGGCGTCGGGCGCCGCCGTGGTGACGGTGCGGCAGCCGCCCGCTTCGGCGTGGGCGGCGGCCGGGGCGAGCAGGGCGGCGAGCGTTCCGGTGAGGGCGGCGGCCAGTCCGGCGGTACGGCGGAGAAGTGTCATGTCACCTGACAATAGGTCCGGACCTGACGCCCCGCCAGGGCGCCGCCGCACGGCCCGTAGGCTGGGCGGGTGACAGCGCCCGACCTCACCCTCGCGACCCTGATCGCCGATCCGTACGGCAGCTACACCCGGCTGCGCGCCGACGCTCCCGTCCACCGGGTCGTCGGCCCCGACGGCCTGCCCGTCTGGCTGGTGACCCGCTACCCGGACGTGCGCCAGGCCCTCGCCGACCCGCGGCTCGCCCTCGACAAGGCGCACGCCGCACCCGGCAACTACCGAGGCTTCGCGCTGCCGCCCGCGCTGGACGCCAACCTGCTCACCATGGACCCGCCGGACCACACCCGGATCCGCCGCCTGGTCGCCCAGGCCTTCGGCCCGCGCCGGATCGCCGCCCTGCGCGCCCCGATCGAGAAGGTCGCCGAACAACTGCTGGACGCCATGGCCCCGGCCGGTCGCGCCGACCTGCTCGCCGCGTACGCCGCACCGCTGCCGATCACCGTCATCTGCGACCTCCTCGGCGTCCCGGATGACGACCGGCACGACTTCCGGGCCTGGACCGACAGCCTGATCACCCCCGACCCCGAGCGGCCCGAGGCGACCCGCGCCGCCGTCAAGGCGATGCTCGGATTCTTCACCGCACTGATCGAGCGCAAGCGCGCCCGACCCGGCGACGACCTGCTCTCCGACCTGATCGCGGTGCGGGACGAGTCGGTGCGGGACGAGGCCGTGCGCGAGGGGCAGGTCGGCGAGGGGCGGGAAGGTGGTCGGGCAGCGGCCGGGAACGACCGGCTCAGCGAGGACGAGCTGACCTCGCTCGCCTTCCTCATCCTCTTCGCCGGCTACGAGAACACCGTCCACCTCATCGCCAACGCCGTCCTCGCCCTGCTCACCCACCCCGAGCAGCTCGCGGCCCTGCGCGCCGAGCCGGAGCTGATCGACGGCGCCGTCGAGGAGTTCGCCCGCTACGACGGCCCCGCCCCGCTGGCCATCCGCCGCTTCGCGCGCGAGGACGTCGGCATCGGCGGCGTCACCGTCCCGGCGGGGGAGACCGTCCTGCTCGCCCTCGGCTCCGCGAACCGCGACCCCGGGCAGTTCGCCGACCCCGACCGGCTCGACCTGCGCCGCCGCGAGACCGGCCACCTCGCCCTCGGTCACGGCATCCACTACTGCCTCGGCGCGCCGCTGGCCCGGATGGAGACCGCCGTCGCGCTGACCGCGCTGCTGCGCCGCTTCCCCGGCCTCGCCCTCGACGTGCCGGTCGGGCAGCTGCGCCACCGCCCCACCCTGCGGGCCCGTGGCCTGCTGGAACTCCCCGTCCGGTACTGATCCGTGGTCGGTGCGGGACGGGGGCCGGGCCGGGTTCGGTCCGGCCCCCGTCCGGGCGCGGCACTGACGCGATCCTGACGGCGGGGCCGGGAACCGGTGCGAGTTCTACAGCGTTGTCGTAGTCGAACAGCGGAACTTCGTACGGTCGTGGAGGAAGTCCCATGAGTGTGGCCCTGACGAAGGGCGGCAACGTCTCCCTGGGCAAGCAGGCCCCCGGGCTGAGGGTGGTCCGGGTCGGCCTCGGCTGGACGGCCGCGGGCGGGTACGACCTGGACGCCAGTGCGCTGCTGTGCGGGGCGGACGGAAAGGTCGGCTCGGACCAGAACTTCGTGTTCTTCAACAACCTGCGGAGCCCGGACGGCTCGGTCCGCCACCAGGGGGGCTCCGGCGGCGGGGCCGACCGTGAGCAGATCGAGGTCCGGCTGGCAGAGGTCCCCGCCGCCGTCGAGAAGATCGTCTTCGCGGTGGCGATCTACGACGCGGCGCAGCGGCGCCAGAGCTTCGGGCAGGTCCGCGGCGCGTACGTCCGGATCACCGACCCCGACGGCGGCGCCGAGGTGGCCCGCTACGACGTGGCGCCGGAGGCGGGCAGCGAGACGGCGATGGTGTTCGGCGAGCTCTACCGGCACGGCGCGGACTGGAAGTTCCGGGCCGTCGGTCAGGGGTACGCCGCGGGGCTCGCGGGCATCGCCGCCGACTTCGGCGTGGACGTCCTGCAGCCCGCTCCGGCAGCCCCGCCCGCCCCTGCCCCGGTGAAGCCGGCCGTGCCGCCGGCCCCGCTGCCGCCGGCGGTTCCCGTCGCAGCGCCCCCCGTTCCGCAGACCCCGCCAGTACCAGGGAGTTCCCCCGTGACGTGTTTCTTCGACCCCTCGCACGGTGCCGGCACGACGGCGGTGCTGTGGTCGCCGCAGTGGGGCGTGCCGCGCCAGATCGAGACCTGCGTCGCCTGCGCCCAGCGGGTGCAGACCACCGTCCCGCCGTTCTACACCCCGCAGCAGGGGTACCCGCAGCCCGTCCAGCAGCAGGGGTACCCGCAGGCGCCCGTCCAGCAGGGGCCGCAGGGCCAGCAGGGCCAGGGAGGCGGACGCCGCTTCGGCACCGGCGCGCTGATCGGCGCGGGCGCGGCGGGCCTGGTCGGTGGCGCCCTGCTGAGCGAGGCGTTCGACGACGGCCCGGAGGTCGTCGTCAACAACTACTACGAGGACGACGGCCTCTTCTGAGCCGCCGGGCGAGCCGTCAGGGTGGCACCCCGGCGGCCCCCGTTGTCGGAGCGGTGCGTTTGAATGGCGTCGGCACACCGTTCCGACCGGGGGAGACGCACCGATGACCACGCCTGATGCCGAGCTGCTCGCCGCGGCCCTTACCCCCACCGCGGCCTGGCTGGAGTCCTGCTTCGGTCCGGGCGCGCTGTGGCGGCCCGAGACGCTGCCCGAGCGCCTGAAGGACCGCGGGACCCGTGAGTTCCTCGCCGGGGTGGGTCTGCCGGCCGTCGAGGTCGACCTCGTCGACTACGACGCGACCGGCCTGCCCGAGCGCGGGATGTGGGAGGCGGACCTCGACGAGCTGTTCGGCAACCGCACGCCGGACGACGACACCCCGCCGAGCACCTGGGGGTACTGCGTCGGGACGTTCGGCGAACTGCACATGATGGTCGACGCGGAATCCGGCACCGTGCAGATCTACGACCCGAACGGCTGGGACCACGCGAGCGGCCACCGCGGCGAGGCGGCCGGCTCCCTGCCGGGGCTGATCGGCGCGCTGGCACTGCTGGCCCGCTTCGACGGCCGGATCCGCAACGGCGAGGCGAAGAGCGCGCTGGACGAATTCGTCGCGCTGCTGGAGGAGTTGGGCCAGGGTCCGGAGGATTCCGAGCTCTGGAGCGACGTGGTGGAGAGCCTCCGGGAGGAGTACGAGGACCTCGACGAGGACTGATCTCGTGACCACATCCACCGTATGAACCGCATGCACCGCATGATTCGCGTCCACGGCACGCACTGCATGCACCGCATTCGACGGCCGCACGACGCGCTTGCGTCGTGCGGCCGTTCGCGCGCTCAGCCGTCGGCCCGCCGGTACGCCCCGGCGCGGGCGGCGGCCTCGGCGGCGGCTGCGGCACGGTCGGCGGCGGCCTCGTCCAGCGGTTCGGCGGTGGTCAGCATCCGGTAGTAGAGCGGAGCCGAGACGGCCCGCACGACCTCCGGCGCGTCGGTGTCCGGCGGGAGTTCGCCGCGTTCGACGGCCTCGGTGACGCACGGCGCCCACTCCTCCACCCGGCGCCGGTAGAAGTGCCGCAGGGCCTCCGCGGCGTCCTCGTCGCAGTTCGCCGCGACGATGACCGCGCGGAACAGCGCGCCCTGGCGGGGGTCGGCGAGGGTGCGCCGGACGAGCCGGGCGTTGGCGCGCAGGTCCTCGGTGAGGGAGCCGCTGCGGGTGCGCGGCAGGGACTGTTCGGCCATGTCCGCGAGCAGGTCGGCGACCAGGGCGGTGGTGCCGCGCCAGCGGCGGTAGACGGTGGTGCGGCCGACCTCGGCCCGCTGGGCGATGTCGCCGAGGTCGAGGCCGCTGAAGCCGTGTTCGACCAGGGCGTCCTCGGTGGCCCGCAGGACGGCGGCGCGGACCCGGGCGGTCCGGCCGCCGGGGCGGACGGTCCCGGGCGAGGAAGGCTCGGGCGAGGAGGGCTCGGCGGTCATTAACGGGATTCCTGTTCCATTAGGCGGCGGCAGTCTGCTAGGTTCACGGCATACTAACGGAACGGGAGTCCCATTAGGGGCTTCGAGGGGAGAACCGCCATGGGCACCGCCGACACCGACATGGAATACCGCCGCCTCGGCGCGTCCGGACTCAAGGTCCCCGCGCTCAGCCTCGGCACCGGCACCTTCGGCGGGCGCGGCCCGCTGTTCGGCGCCTGGGGCACCACCGACGTCCAGGAGGCCCGCCGCCTGCTCGACATCGCCATCGACGCCGGCGTCACCCTGTTCGACACCGCCGACGTCTACTCCGACGGCGCCTCCGAGGAGGTGCTCGGCCAGGCCGTCCGCGGCCGCCGCGACCGGGTCCTCATCTCCACCAAGGCCGGGCTGCCCACCGGCGACGGCCCGCAGGACGCCGGCACCTCCCGCGCCCGCCTCGTCCGGTCCGTCGACGACGCGCTGCGCCGCCTCGGCACCGACCACCTCGACCTGTTCCAGCTGCACGCCTACGACGCGGGCACCCCGATCGAGGAGGTGCTGGCCACCCTGGAGGACCTGGTCCGGGCCGGCAAGGTCCGCTACACCGGCGTCTCCAACTTCTCCGGCTGGCAGCTGATGAAGTCCCTCGCGCTCGCCGAGCGCCACGGCCGCCCCCGCTACGCCGCCCACCAGGTCTACTACTCCCTCGTCGGCCGCGACTACGAGTGGGAGCTGATGCCGCTCGCCCGGGAGGAGGGCGTCGGCGCGCTGGTGTGGAGCCCGCTCGGCTGGGGCCGCCTCACCGGGCGGATCCGCCGCGGACAGCCCCTCCCGGCCGGCAGCCGCCTGCACGACACGGCCGACTACGGCCCGCCGGTGGAGGACGAACTGCTCCACCGGGTGGTCGACGCCCTGGACGAGGTCGCCGCCGAGACCGGACGCACCGTGCCGCAGGTCGCGATCAACTGGCTGCTGCGCCGGCCGACAGTCTCCTCGGTGATCATCGGCGCCCGCAACGAGGAGCAGCTGCGGCAGAACCTCGGCGCGGTCGGCTGGACACTGACCGACGACCAGGTCGCCCGGCTGGACGCGGCGAGTGCCCGCACGGCCCCGTACCCGTACTTCCCCTACCGGCGGCAGGAGGCCTTCGCCCGCCTCAACCCGCCCCTCGCGGGCTGAGGGACGGAGCGCCGGCGCCGCACTTCTACCGGCGGTGCCAGGCGGCGAGCAGCTCGGCCTCCCGTTCGGGTGTCAGGGTCTCCGGCATCGGTTCGAACGCCGGTACGTCGCGGGCCGTGTCGGCCACCGGGCGGAGCCGGAGCCCGCTCGCCAGGGCGGCGGCCGGGTCGGCGGTGTTGGTGGCGCGGAGCTCGGGGCTGCCGGGCCACAGCGGGAGCGCGCGCTCCGGGACGCCGGCGGTGCGCAGGAAGTCCTCGGCGACCCAGGTCACCGTGGTGCCGGCCGGGGCGACGGCCGAGGCGACGGCGTCGAGGAGGTCGCCGAAGGTGAAGGGCGGGGGAGTGGCGGCGTGGAGGGCGCCGGAGGCGTTCCGTTCCAGCAGCGTCAGCATCCACGCGGCGAGGTCGCGGGCGTCGACGACCTGGAGCGGTGCGTCGGGCCGGCCCGGGGCCAGGACCTCGCCGCCCCGGGCGAGCCGCCGCACCCAGTAGTCGAAGCGGTGGGTGTAGTCGTGGGGGCCGATCACGTACGTCGGGCGGACCAGCAACGTCTCCGGGCCGAAGGCCTCCCGGGCCGCGCGCTCGCACTGCACCTTGAGGACGCCGTACGTCTCGCCGGTGACGGCGTCGGGCTCCGGGCCGTCGGCGGGGCGCAGCGGGGAGTCCTCGGTGAAGGCCGGGGCGGCCGGGGTGTCGTACACCGCCATCGACGAGACCAGGAGGTAGTGCCCGGCGGCGCCGGGGTCGAGCGCCGCGGCCAGGTCGCGGACCTGGCGGGGGTAGTAGGCGCTGACGTCGACGGTGGCGTCCCAGCGGCGGCCGTGCAGCGCGGACAGGTCGGCGTCGCGGTCGGCGATCAGGTGGGTGGCGTCGGGGAGCAGGTGGGCGCCGGACCTGCCGCGGTGCAGCACCGTGACGTGGTGTCCGGCGGCGAGGGCCGCCTCGGCGAAGTGGAGGCCGACGAACCTGGTTCCGCCCATGATCAGTATGCGCATCGGGCCATCGTGCCAGAGCGGGTTTCGGCCGCGCCGGGTGGGAGCGGGGGGACGGAAGTCGCCACCAGGGCAGGTGTTTTGGGGCGCGGTGTGTGCGGACGGGGCGGGACCCGTGTTCGATTGTCGACAGGTTCATGTGGTGTCCGGCTGCGGCGGCTCGCGGCGGGTCGCGCTCCTCCGCAGGTCAGCGGGGTTGAGCCGGGCGGAGAGTGCGGTGGTGCGACGGCCGTCGAAACGTCTGACACGCCGTCAAAGTTCCTTGTTTTCCTGCGAACTTCCGTGAGGCCGCTTTAAGCTCCCGTTAACAATGGCGGCTTTCCGCCACACACGAACTCCCTCGCGAGATCGGGCGGCAGACCCCACTGGACAGTGCCCCCAACGTGACGATGAGAGCAGGGATGACGACGACAAGTGAACGAACAGCCGGCGCCGCGCGAGGCGCGGACCGGCGGCGACCGGACGGGCTCGGCCGCCGGACCGCGGCCGGCGCCGTGGCACTCGCCGCGATCGGCGCCTGCTCGTTGGCCGCGGCCCCGTCGGCGTTTCCGCAGACGGGCGACGGCACGGTGACGGTCCGGGTGATCCGGGCCGTGGACACCACCGGCGTGTGGACGCCGGTGCTGGAACCGGGCATGGCGGGCGTGAAGGTGACGCTCACGGACGGCGCCGGTGCCGGCATCGAGGGCACCACGGCGGCCGACGGCACCGTGACCCTGGCCCCGGCCGCGGCCAAGGTGACCGGCGGCAAGTACCGCGTACAGGTGGTGAACCCGAAGCCGGGCGTGCTGTTCCCGGCCTTCGCCTCGCGCGAGGGGCTCACCGGTGCGCCGAACAAGCTCAGCAGCAACGAGGAGTTCGTCGACCTCACCGGCGGCAAGAAGGTGGAACTCACCACGGGCCTGTGGAGCCCGGGTGACTACTGCCAGAAGAACGCGCCGCTGGTGTCGACCTGTCAGCCGGCCCCCAGGGAGGGCGCGTCGGCGCACACCCTGGTCACCTTCCCGTACAGCGCCCGCGGCGTGGCCGGCACCGACGCGACCGTGACCGACCTGGCCACGGCCGAGCAGACCGGCAACATCTACGGCGTCGCGTGGAACCGGGCCGACAAGCGGCTCTTCACCACCGCCTCGGCCAAACGCACCACGGCGTACGGCCCCGGCGGCCCGGGCGCGATCTACGTGACCGACCCGGCGAAGAAGACCACCACCCTCTTCGCGACCGTCCCGGACGCCGGCAGCACGCCGCACGGCCCGGGCGACGACGACGCCTTCCTGCCCGCCGTGGGCAAGGAGAGCCTCGGCGCCGTCAAGATCAGCGACGACGGCAAGGACCTGTTCGTCGTCAACCTCCACGACCGCAAGGTCTACCGCTACGACGCCACCGGGCCGACGGCGGCGGAACCGAAGGCCGCGTACGCCGTCCCCGACCCGGGCTGCCCGGCGGCCGGGGACTGGCGGCCGTACGGCCTCGGGCTGCAGGACGGCACCGGCTACCTCGGCGGTGTCTGCTCCGGCGAGTCGACCGGCAAGGCCTCGGACCTGCGGGCCGTGGTGCTGCCCTTCGACCTCGCCACCGGCACGTTCAAGAAGGCCGTCCTGGAGCAGCCGCTCGACTACCCGCGCGGCAACACGGTCGGCACGGCTTGCCCCGGCGCGGGCTGGTTCCCGTGGCAGGACACCTACCCGGCCACGCAGAACGGTCGGTCCTGCGGCACCGACTACATGGCCAACCCCGAGCCGGCGGTGGCCGAGATCGCGTTCGAGACCGACGGCTCCATGCTGATCGCCTTCCGGGACCGCTTCGGCGACCAGTCGGCGGCCGGACCGACGGCCGGCACGATGGCCAAGGTCCTGCCCGGCGGTGACCTCGACAAGGCCTGCCTGGTGAACGGCACCTACGTGCTGGACACCAACAACGGCTGCGGGGCCACCACCCGGGGCACCCGGTTCTTCGACAACAACCGCATCGGCCACAACAACGCGCTGAACGCCGGAATGGCGTTCTCCAAGGTCGAGGACTCCATCGCGACCTCGGGCTACGACACCAACGGGATGGCGTTCGGCTACGGCCCGGGCTTCGACAAGCGCGACGGCAAGGCCGACGGCGGCCTGCGGCTCAACCCCGTCGGGCCGCTCCCGCCCTTCGGCAAGGGCGCCGCGATGGGCGACCTCGAAGTGCTCTGCGACCAGGCGCCGCTCCAGATCGGCAACCGGGTCTGGTACGACCCCGAGCGCAGCGGCCTCCAACTGCCGGGCCAGCGACCGGTCCCGGGAGCCACCGTCCACCTGTACGACGAGTCGGGAAAGCTCGTCGGCACGACGAAGACCACGGCCCGCGGTGAGTACTACTTCGACGACAGCAACGTCGAGGGCGGCCTCAAGCCGAGGACCAAATACACCATCAAGCTGGACAACCCGGCCGACTACGCCAAGGACGGCCCGCTGTTCCAGTGGGTCGCCACCGAACACGACGTCGGCGACAACCACTTCATCGACTCCAAGGGCATCGTCCCCACCGGCGGCAAGTACCCGGAACGGGCACTCACCACCGGCGGCCCCGGAGAGAACGACCACACCTACGACTTCGGCTTCCGCCAACAGGAGGGCGCGCTGCGCCTGGTCAAGCACGACCAGGACGGCAAACCGCTGGCGGGCGCCAAGTTCCAGCTGTGGCACGAGACGAACGGCACCGACGGGCTGCAGCCGACCGGCGACAAGCCCGACACCAAGGTGGGCGAACCGTGCACCACCGGGGCCGAGGGGCTCTGCCAGGGCAACGGCGTGCCGGGCACCTACTACTGGCAGGAGCTGAGCCCGCCCGAGGGCTACTCGGCCCCGGAGACCACGGTGTTCGGACCGCTCGTGCTCACCTCGGGCAACCTCGACGACGGGGTCTCGGTGACGGCGGTCAACCGGCTGATCCCGACGCCGACCCCGACGCCCACGCCCACGCCCACACCGACCGAGACCCCGACGCCGCCGCCGACGACGTCGACCCCGGTCCCGGCGCCCCCGGCCCCGCCGGCACCCGCGCCCGGGCACCTGCCCAACACCGGTGCGGGCGCGGCGATCCCGTTCTACGTGGCGGGCGCGGCGGTACTGCTCGTCCTCGGTGCGGCGCTGGTACTGCTGGCCCGTAGGCGCAGGGCCGTCCGGCAGGACTAGCACACCCCGCGCCGGACACCCGGCGCCGGACACCCCGCACCGGCACGCCCCCGTGCCGGTGCGGGATCGGGCGGGTTCGCGGACCACGGTCCCCGGACCCGCCCGACTGCCGTCACCGTCCACCGACGACCCACCCACGAGAGAAGGCACCCGCATGGCCCGGAAGACGAAGACCGAGACCCGGCGGCGGTGGCGGAGCCCCTGGCTCCGGGCGCTGGTCGCGACCGCGGTGTGCGCCACCGCGGCGGGCGGCCTGGTCGTCTACCGGACGGTCTCCGACGAGGCCACCGAACGGCCGGTCACCACGGACGAGGCCGCCCGGCTGGCCCTGTCACGGCTGAACCTCTACCAGGCCAGCCCCGTGGGGGTGACGCTCACCGCCGACGAGGGCGGGGGCGTCGGCATCCGGGTCGAGGGCGTCGTGGACTACCGGACCCACCGGGGCGTCGGCCGCTACCGGACCACCGGGGCGAGCGGCCCCCTCGACCACGGGCTGGTCGTCTGGGACACCGGCGGCCTCGGCCTGGCCCCCGAACCGGCCGGCGTCGACGGCCCGGCCTGGCAGCAGGCCGAGCACGTGCCACGTCAGGGCTGGTCGCCGCGCTCCTACACCGCCGACCCCCTGGACTCCGGGCTGCGCCTGGTGGTCCAGCTCGGCGCGGACCGCCCCGACAACCCGCTGCTGCTCGCCCAGTCCGGGGCGCGCTGGCTGGGCCGCGACCGCATCGACGGTCGCAGCTACGACCGCGTCGCCGGGCCGCGCGCCCAGGGATCCGCGCCCGACGGCGAACGCTCGCCGCTGACGTACTGGGTCGACGGGGACGGCGCCCTGCGGCGGGTGACGATGCGGATGCCCGGCCTGGGCACGCCGACCACGGCGGACTTCACCGGCCACGACGGCAGCGGCGCCGTACTCCCCGAGGCCCCCTGGGTGGCCGGCTGACGGCACCCGCCCGCCGTGCGGCAGTCGACCCGGCCCTAGACCCGCGCCCCGTCCGTCGAGCGGGCGTAGGGCGGGAGGCCGTTGGTGAGGTCCTCGACCAGCAGGCGCCAGGCGACGGCGTCCGCGGCGGTGCGCAGTTGCGGGCTGCGCGGCCGGCCGGCGTCGGCGTCCAGGCGGGCGTTGAGCCAGTCGGACCAGGCGCGGCCGAGGGCCCGGACCTCTCGGGTGCCGGCTTCGGTGTGGACGAGGCGGTCGCCGTCGCGGACGAGGTAGCCCTCGGCCGCCATCCGGTCGAAGATCGGCTCCAGGACCTCGGGCGGGATCCGTTTGCGGGCGGCGATGAGGTCGAGGTCGGCGTGGCCGAGGGCCTCGGCGTGCTGGGCGACCTCCATCAGGGCCCAGGCCCCGGCCAGGTCCACCCGGGTGTCGGCGTCGGCGACGATGCTCCGGACGGTGCGGATGTCCACGCCGCGCACGATCTTGCAGACCGAGTACTCCAGGTGCGGGTCGGAGTCGGAGGTGGTCGGCTGGGCGAAGCCCTCGCCCATGTCGGTGGAGCCGGCCCGGGCGGTGTCGCGCAGTGGCACCTGTTTGAGGAAGAGCGCGACGACGAAGCCGATCACGGCGACCGGGATCGTCCACAGGTACACGGTGTGCAGGGCGTCGGAGTAGGCCTGCACGATCGGTGCGGCCTGTTCGGGGGGCAGTTGGTGCAGGCCCTGGGGGCTCTCGGCGGCGTGGGCGAGGGCTGCGGGGTCGGCGCCGGTGAGCTGTGCGGAGGTGGCGATGCCGTGGCCGAGTTCGGTTTCGAGGCCGTTGGCGTAGATGGTGCCGAACACGGCGGTGCCGAAGGAGCTGCCGATGGTGCGGAAGAAGGTGACCCCGGAGGTGGCGGTGCCGAGGTCGGCGTAGTCGACGGTGTTCTGCACGGCGATGGTGAGCACCTGCATGCTCAGTCCGATGCCGACGCCGAGCACGAACATGTAGAGCGAGGCGAGCGCGGTGCCGGTGCCCGGTTCGAGCCGGGAGAGCAGGTAGAGGCCGAGGGCCATCACGGCCGTGCCGACGATCGGGAACACCCGGTACTTCCCGGTCTTGCTGACGACGTTGCCGCTGCCGATCGAGGCGATCAGCAGACCGATCACCATGGGCAGCATGCGCACGCCGGAGACCGTCGCCGACTCGCCGTCCACGTACTGCAGGAAGGTCGGCAGGAAGGTCAGTGCGCCGAGCATCGCGAAGCCGACGATGAAGCTGAGCACCGAGCAGACCGTGAACACGGGGTTGCGGAACAGCCGCATCGGCAGCATGGGTTCGGCCGCGCGGGTCTCCGCCCAGCAGAACAGTCCGAGCGCCAGCGCTCCGCCGATGAACAGGCCGATGATCACACCGGAGCTCCAGGGGTACTGGTTGCCGCCCCAGCTGGTCGCCAGGATCAGTGCGCCGGCACCGACCGCGACCAGGGCGATGCCCAGGTAGTCGATCACCGGCCGGGTCGCCGAGCGCACCGAGGGGATGGTCCGGGCGGCGGCGATCACCACCACGACCGCGATCGGCACGTTGACGTAGAACGCCCAGCGCCAGGACAGATGGTCGGTGAACAGCCCGCCCAGCAGCGGCCCGATGACGGTGGCGACGCCGAACACCGCGCCGATCGCGCCCTGGTACTTGCCGCGTTCGCGCAGCGGAATGACGTCCGCGATGAGCGCCATGGCGGTGACCATCAGGCCGCCCGCGCCGACGCCCTGGACGGCCCGCCAGGCGATCAGCAGGGTCATGTCGGTGGCCAGGCCGCACAGGAAGGAGCCGCCGACGAAGACGATCGCCGAGATCTGGAACAGCAGCTTGCGTCCGTACAGGTCGCCGAACTTGCCGGCCAGCACGGTGGCGACCGTCTCGGCCAGCAGGTAGGCGGTCACCACCCAGGACATGTGCGCGGCCCCGCCGAGGTCCGCGACGATGGTGGGCAGCGCGGTGCCGACGATGGTCTGGTCGAGGGCGGCCAGCAGCATGCCGAGCACGATGGTGCCGAAGACGACGTTGCGCTGCCGGAGGTCCAGTACCGGCGGGGCGGACGGCGGGGTTCCGGTGGCGACGGTCATGCCGTCAGCCTCCGAGGTGCGGGCGCCGCCCGCGATCCGGTTCGACCGTTCGGGTGAGATGGCCGGTGCGGCGGCGGGTACGGCGGTCGGTGCGACGGCAGGTGAGACAGCAGGTGCGACGGCGGGTGCGGCGGAGGTGGCCCGGGTGGCGGTACGGGGGGCGCCGGGCCACGATGGGCCGAATCGGGCCCGCCGCCCACCGGCCGGGCCGAAGGCCGCCCCGGGACCCCGGGAGGAGGCACTTCATGACCCCCGACCCCCCGCGCGGCACCGCGCACCCGGACCGGTCCGGCGCCTCCGCCCCGGCCGGGCGGGCCGATCCGCGGCGCTGGCGGGCACTCACGGTCTGCCTGGTCGCGGGGTTCATGACCCTGCTGGACGTCAGCATCGTCAACGTCGCCCTGCCGACCGTGCGGGCCGGGCTGCACATGTCGGAGAGCGGACTGCAGTGGGTGCTCAGCGGCTACGCGCTGGCCTTCGGCCTGGTGCTCGTCCCGTCCGGGCGGCTCGGTGACGCACGCAGCCGGCGGGCCGTCTTCCTCACCGGGCTGGCCCTGTTCACCGCGGCCAGCGCGCTGGCCGGCGCGGCGCAGAACCAGGAGTGGCTGGTACTGGCCCGGCTGTTCCAGGGGGCGGCGGGCGGCGTGCTCGTCCCGCAGGTGTCCGGCTTCATCCAGACCCTCTTCCGTGGGGCCGAGCGCGGCCGGGCGTTCGGCGCGCTCGGCGCCACCATCGGGCTGTCCACCGCCGTCGGACCGCTGCTCGGCGGGCTGCTCATCCACCTCTTCGGCCCGCAGGACGGCTGGCGCTGGGTGTTCCTGGTCAACCTGCCGATCGGCATCGCCGCCCTGCCGCTCGCCCACCGGTTGCTCCCGCCGCCCGCCCCCGCCGCGGAACGGGCCGGGCACCGCGACTTCGACCCGGTCGGCGTGCTGCTGCTCGGCGCGGGCACGGTCGCGCTGCTGCTGCCGTTCGTCCAGGCGCAGCAGTGGCACGGCCCGGTGCGCTGGCTGCTGCTGCCGGTGTCGGCGGTGCTGCTCGCGGCCTTCGTCGGCTGGGAGGTGCACTACGGGCGGCGGCACGAACCGCTGGTGAGCATGGCACTGTTCGCGGTGCGCCCGTACGCGGCAGGGGTGTTGTTGTCGCTGGTGTACTTCGCGGGGTTCACCGCGATCTTCTTCATCTTCACGCTGTACCTGCAGGTCGGACTGCACTACTCGGCGCTGACGGCGGGGCTGGCGATCACCCCGTTCGCGGTCGGCTCGGGTGTGGCCGCCGCAGTGGGCGGGCGGCTGGTGAGCCGGCTCGGCCGACGGCTGGTGGTGGCCGGGTTGCTGCTGGTGCTGGCCGGCCTGCTGGCCTCGGCGCTCGCCGTGGAGCTGTGGTCGGGCCCCCGGGTGGGCTGGACGACGGCGCTGCCGCTGCTGGTCGCCGGGGCCGGCAGTGGGCTGGTGATCGCGCCGAACCAGACGCTGACCCTCCAGCAGGTGCCGGTGGCCAGGGCGGGCAGCGCGGGCGGCGTGCTGCAGACCGCGCAGCGGGTCGGTTCGGCGGTGGGCATCGCGGTCGTCGGCTCGGTGTTCTTCGGCCACGCCCAGGGCCGCCACCCGGACTGGGCGGCGGCCTTCCAGTTGGGCGTGTCGGTCGCGGCCGGCCTGGTGCTGGTGGCGCTGGTGGTGGCGGTGGTGGAGACGGTGTCCGGCGGGTTGCCGGACGGGCCCGGCCTGAGGGGGAACCGATCGTGACGGACGCCCGGGCGGACTTCCTGGCGGCAGCCGGCGCGGCCGAGCGGCTGCTGGGCCACCCCGAGGTGGCCGGGGCGTGGCGTCGGCCGAGCGCTCTGGCGCAGTGGAGCGTCGGGGGGCTCGCCGGGCACCTGGCCTATCAGGTGCTGTGCGTACCGGAGGCCCTGGCCGCCGCGGCGCCGGCCGAGGAGACGGTCGGTCTGCTGGACCACTACGCCCGGGTGGCGTGGATCGGCGCCGGGCCCGAGGCGGAGATCAACGTGCGGATCCGGGAGGGCAGCGAGGCGTTCGCGGCGGCCGGGCCGGCGGCGTTGCACCGGCGGGTCGTCGGCGCGGTCGCGGACCTGACGACCGCCCTGGCGACGGCGGCGGGCGACCGGCCGGCCCGGCTGCCGTTCTGGGGGCCGTGGTCGCTGACCCTCGACGACCTGCTGGCGACCCGCACGATGGAACTGGCCGTCCACGCCGACGACCTGGCGGTCAGCGTCGGGGTGCCGACCCCGGGACTCCCGCCGGAGACCGCCGACTCGGTGGCCGGGCTGCTGGTCCGGCTCGCCGTGCGGCGCCACGGCTGGGTCGGCGTGCTGCGGGCGCTCAGCCGGGCCGAGCGGGCGCCGGGGAGCATCGCGGCGTTCTGAGCCCCGGTCACCGGCGTTCCCGAAGGGCGCGCCGTTCGCGCCGTTCCCGCCATTCGTGGTGTTCCCGCCGGTCCCGCTGTTCCCGCTGTTCCCGCTGTTCGCGCCGTTCGTGCTGTTGCCGACGTTTGCCGGCCGCGCCGTTCCCGACGTTTGCCGGCCGCGCCGCGCCGGACAGGGGCCCGGGTCAGTGGTCCCGGCGGTGGATGACGAACGCCGCGACCGCCACCGAGGCGAGTGACCAGGCCGCGAAGGTGATCCAGGAGCCCGCGACGGTCGCCGGGTACTCGCTGGGGCGCAGGCCGGCCAGGGAGATGCGGGCCAGGCGCTGCCAGGCGGGCAGCGGCAGGGCGTGCAGCAGGTCGGCCGTCCAGCGGTAGCGCTCGGTGACGAGGGAGGGGACGAAGAACAGCACCACGACGGTGCCCACCACGGCCCCCGCGCTGTGCCGGATCAGCGTGCCGAGGCCGAGACCGACCAGCGCGCAGACCGGGCCGAACAGGACGGCCGCCGAGACGTACCGGAGGGCGGCGGGGTCGGTGAGCGACTGCCCGATGCCCAGATCGGCGAGGATCGCCTGACTGGCGCCGAAGGAGACGCCGATGCTGACCACGCCGAAGCCGAACATCACGGCGGCCAGCACGCACGCCTTGGCCGCCAGCACCGCCCGGCGGTCCGGCACGGCCGCCAGCGTCGTGCGGATCAGGCCGGTCGCGTACTCGCCGGCGATGACGATCGCGCCGAGGCCGCCGCCGACGAGCATCAGGACGTCGGCGCAGACGAGGTTGAAGGCGTCGTAGAGGGCCACCTGCGCCATGACCGCGGGATCGCCGTCGCCCGGTGTGTAGTGGGCGTGGGTGTACTGGGCGGACTTGAGGCCGGCGCCGATGATCGTGAGGGCGCTGAGGCCGAGTACCCAGGGGATCGAGCGGAGCGACCAGAACTTGATCCACTCGGCGGCGAGCAGGTCACCGAAGCCGCTGGTCTCCGGGGGACCGCTCCGCGGGCTGCCGCTCTGCGGATTGCTGCTCGCCGGGGCGTTGTTCTGCGAGGGGATGATCTTCGGTGCGCTGGTCATCGGGGCTCTCCGGCGAGGTACTCGACGCTGTCGGCGGTCAGTTCCATGAACGCCTCCTCCAGGGAGGCGCTGCGGTCGGTCAGGGCGTGCAGCAACAGCCTGTGCTCCAGGGCGAGTTCGCCGATCCGGGTGGAGCCCAGTCCGGTCACCGTGAGAGCGCCTGCGGTCGTCGCGGTGACGCCCTCCGGTCCGGGGCGGACGGTGGCACCCGCAGCCGTCAACACGGCGGCCAGTCGGTCGGGTTCGGCGGCCCGGACGGTCACGGCGGCGCGGCCCGCGCGGGCCGAGAACTCGGCGAGGCTCTCGTCGGCGATCAGCCGGCCGCGGCCGATGACCACGAGGCGGTCGGCGGTGTGTTCCATCTCGGCCATCATGTGGCTGGAGACGAACACCGTGCGCCCTTCGGCGGCGAGGCGGCGGAACAGTCCGCGCACCCACAGGACACCCTCCGGGTCCAGGCCGTTGAGCGGCTCGTCGAACAGCAGCACGGGCGGGTCGCCGAGCAGGGCGCCGGCGATGCCGAGCCGCTGCTTCATGCCCAGCGAGTAGCCGCCGATCCGCCGCCCGGCGGCCTCGGCGATCCCGACCTCCGTCAGTACCTCGTCCACCCGGCCGAGCGGGATGCGGTTGCTGCGGGCCAGTGCCGACAGGTGCGCCCGGGCGGTGCGTCCGCCGTGCACGTCGCCCGCGTCCAGCAGGGCGCCGACGTGGCGCAGGCCGCGCGGGCGGCCGGCGAAGGGCACGCCGTCCACGGTGACGGTGCCCGCGGTGGGGGTGTTGAGGCCCAGGATCATCCGCAGGGTGGTGGACTTGCCGGCCCCGTTGGGGCCGAGGAAGCCGGTGACGGTGCCCGGCCGGACGGTGAAGGTGAGGCGGTCGACGGCGGCCCGGGCGGCGGTGCCGCGGCCGTAGCGTTTGGTCAGCTCGATGAGTTCGATCACGGGACCCACGGTGCCCGGGGCACGGGCCGCGGCACATCGGACCGGTGTCGACACCGGGGGCCACCCCCGGCCGTACAACCACGGGTGGATGACGGCTCGTCGGCCCGCCGATACGATCTTGAACCATGTCCACGACCCCCGCTCCGCCGCTGTTCCGGCGCCTCCCACCCGAGGCGTGGGTCGGGCTCGCCTGGTGCGTGGCCGTCGCCTACCCCGCCGTCCGGCTCGGCGGCGGCGCCGCGCAGCACCACGGCGCCGCCGCGCACGGCGGCTGGGCGTTCACGCTCGCCGACACGGGGGTGGCCTTCGCCGGCGCCGCGCTGGTGCGCCGGCTCCCGGTGCCGGCGGTCGCGCTGCTGCTGATCGCCGCCTGGACCGAGACCGACGGCTGGGCCGGGGGGACCCAGGTGCCGCCCGGCGCGCTGCTCGCCGTGGACACCGCGCTCTGCCTGATCACCGCCACCCGGCCGCGCCGCACCTCGCGGGCGGTGTTCGCCCTGGTCATGGGCTTCCTGGTGCTGCACATCGGCCTGGTGCGGGGAAACACCGTCGGCATCTTCACCGGCACCCACATCGGCTCCGCCGACGGCGCCGCCCTGCTCGCGCTGGTCGCCTGGCTGGTCGGCCGCTCGGTGCGGCAGAACCGGGAGCACGCCGAGGCGCTGAGCAGCCGGGCGGCCGACGAGGCGGTCACCGCAGAACGGCTGCGGATCGCCCGGGAGATGCACGACACCGTCGCGCACAGCCTCGGCATCGTCGCCCTGCAGGCGGGCGCCGCCCGCCGGGTCATCGACAGCCGGCCCGAGCGCGCCAAAGCGGCGCTGGGCGAGATCGAGACCGCCGGGCGGGACACCCTGGCCGCGCTGCGCCGGATGCTCGTCGTCCTGCGGCGGGCCGCCGGCGAGACCTCGGCCACCGTGCCGCAGGGTCTGGCCGACCTCGACCGGCTGGCCGGGGCGACCACCGCCGCGGGCGTACGGGTGGAGGTCCTGCGGCACGGCGAACAGCGGCCGCTGCCACCGGAGATCGACCTCGCGGCCTTCCGGATCATCCAGGAGTCGGTCACCAACGTCGTCCGGCACGCGGACTCCGGCGCCTGCGTCGTCTCCGTCGACCACCGGACGGCCGGGGAGCTGTCCGTCGAGGTCACCGACCGGGGCCGGGGGCGCGGCACCGACCCGGGCAGCGGCTTCGGGCTGGCCGGGCTGCGCGAGCGGGTCACCCTGCTGCACGGCGAGTTCGACGCCGGGCCTCGCGCCGACGGCGGCTTCCGGGTCGCCGCCCGGCTGCCGGTCCCGGTGGAGGTGGGACCGTGATCCGGGTCGTGCTGGCCGACGACCAGCCGCTGGTGCGGGCCGCGTTGGAGATGGTCATCGCGGAGACCACCGACATCGAGGTGGCCGGTGAGGCCGGCACCGGGGCCGAGGCCGTCCGGCTGGCCGCCGAACTGCGCCCGGACGTCGTGGTGATGGACATCCGGATGCCCGGCACGGACGGCATCGAGGCCACCCGGCTGGTGACCGCCGCCGGCGGCCCGACCAGGGTGGTCGTGCTCACCACCTTCGACGAGGACGAACACGTCTACGCGGCCCTGCACGCCGGGGCGTCCGGCTTCCTGGTCAAGGACATGGCGCTGGACGACATCCTCGGCGCGGTGCGGGTGGTCGCCGCCGGGGAGGCCCTGATCGCGCCGAGCGTCACCCGGCGGCTGATCGGCGCGTTCGTCGCCGGACGGCCGCCGGAGCAGGCGCCCGGGAGGGGGACGCGCGACGGAGCCGTCCGCCGGCTGGAGGTGATCACCGGGCGCGAGCGCGAGATCCTCACGTTGGTCGGCCGGGGCCTGTCCAACACCGAGATCGCCGCCGAGCTGGTGCTCAGCATCGCCACCGTCAAGACCTACATGACCCGGCTGCTCGCCAAGCTCGACGCCCGCGACCGGGTGCACCTGGTCATCCTGGCCTACGAGGCGGGCCTGGTCTCCGTCGCCGGCTGAGCGCCGACGGACGGCCCGGGCCCGCCCCCTCGGCGCCGCTCAGCGCTTGACCGCGACGCCCGCGTACATCGCGATGTCCCGGTCGCGCACGGGCGCGGCACCGGCGTCCGGGCGCCAGTGGTGGACCAGGGTGACGCCCGGGTCGAGCAGCTCGAAGCCGTCGAAGAAGGCCTCCGTCTCGGCCTTGTCGCGGATCTGCAGCGGGATGCCGCGCGCGTTGTACTCCCGGCCGACGCCGCCCACGCCCACCGGGTCGGTGTCACCGGTGAAGACGGTCAGGGCGAGGAAGCTGCCCGGCGCCAGGGCGTCCATGAAGCGGCGCACGATGCCCTGCGGGTCGTCCTCGTCCAGCACGAAGTGGACGATGGCGATCAGCGACAGCGCCACCGGCTGCGAGAGGTCGAGCACCTCGCGCAGCCGGGCGTTGCCGATGATCGACTCCGGGTCGCGGAAGTCGGCGTCCACGTAACAGGTGCGACCCTCGGGCGTGCTGTCCATCAGCGCACGCGCGTGGGTCAGCACGATCGGGTCGTTGTCCACGTACGCGACCCGGGCCCCGGGCGCGATCCCCTGGGCGATCTCGTGCACGTTCGGCGAGGTGGGGATGCCGGTGCCGATGTCCAGGAACTGCCGCACGCCGTACTGCTCGGTGAGGTGGCGCACCGAACGCTGCATGAAGTCGCGGGTGGTGCGCATCGAGATCGGCAGCGACGGCCAGGCCTGCACCGAGGCGTGCGCGGCGACCCGGTCCGCCTCGAAGTTGGTCTTGCCGCCGATGAGGTAGTCGTAGACCCGGGCGGAGTGCGGGACGTCCATCCGCAGGTCCACCGACGGGTAATCCTGCTGCGGGCCTCGCTCCGCCCGGACCTCGTTCGCCATGCTCGCCCTCCCGTTGGGGATCCGTCACCGGCCGCCGCGGCGGCGGTCCTTGGTGCGCATGGTAACGGTCGTCCGGTACGACGAGATGACAGGGCCTCAGTCTCGCGCCCCGACGGCCCCGACGGCCCGCGACGGCCCCGACGGCCCGGGTCCGGGTGTCAGCCCCGGGCCCTCGGGGCCCGCTGTCACGCCGGGGCCTCCGGCTGGACCGCCTCCGTCACCGCGCCGCCCGGCTGCCGCGGCACGACGGCCCGGTCGGAGTCGCCCCGGTGGTGCGCGGCCAGTTCGCGCGCCGCCCCGATCCAGGCCGCACCGAACGACCACGTCGCCAGCCACTCGCACAGGTACAGCGGCCGCACCGCCCAGTCGTCGCCGACGCCCGTCGCCCCGGCCGCGAGGGAGAGCAGCAGGGCGACCAGGATCAGCACCCCCGCCGCCAGGTAGGCCGCGCCGACCCGGGCCGGCTGGGTCGACCGGGGATTGCGGAAGGAGTAGAGGCAGAACATCGCCAGCATGACGAACAGCAGGCTCGCGAAGACCAGGTGCAGTACCCCGACGGTGCGCTGGAGGGCCGACGCGTCCGACGGGGACGTCGGGCACAGTGCCACCCCGAGTGCGAAGACCCCGGCGGCCGAACTCCACCGGTCGTCCCGGCGGTCGAAGCGGTAGCAGATCAGGAACACCCCGAGCGCGCACAGGGCGCCGACGAAGACGTTCCGCGTGCCGGTGTAGTACGAGGCGCTCATCGAGCCCGGCCAGAAGCCGTCCGTGCTGCGCCCCGTCACCTCGGCGGCCAGCCAGTTGCCGAACGGCAGGGCCGGCGGCAGCAGGATGCCGATCAGGCCGACGCCGAGACGGAGGAATGTGACGGTCCGTTCGTCCTGGAGGCCCCGCCGGGCGCCAGGGGAGTTCTGCGCGCGTGAGTCGTGGGTCACGGACGCCTCCTTGCATGCGTACGGGCGCGGGCGCCCGCGGACTTCTCGGGCCGTGTGGGGACAGGGGGCGGATCGGTGCCGACGGGCACCACCTCACCTGAACGGCCGTCAGCTTGTGTACCCGCAAAGACGTTCGGAGCACCACCGAATCGGGTGGTTTACCGGTCGGGCCGGCCCCGGGATTCCCCCGGTGACCAGCGTCGATCAGGCCGCCCCCGGTGGCCCGGCCCGACCCGGGCGCTCGCCGCGGTTGCCCGCCCCGGCTGCCCGTCGCGGGCGCCCGCCGCGGCGGACCTTACTGACCGGCCGGCTGTCCGGTGCGCGCGATCAACGCGTTGAGCAGGGCGGCGCCGCGCTCGGCGTCGTCGACACTGACCGCGAAGTCGGTGCCCCGGCGGGTGCGCACCACCAGGCAGCCGCCGCCGCGCAGCATCACCGTGGTGCCGAGCCGGTTGATCCGGTAGCCCCAGCCGCCCGCCTGCGCGGCGGTGCGGTGCTCGGCGCGGGCCGAGGCGAGGTCGGCGGGGGACCAGTGCCGGGCCGGCCGGCCGAACGGGCCGAACCCGACGGTCAGGCCCCGCTCGGTCACCCGGGCCTGGACCGAGGAGCAGGCGAGGACGGCGACCGCGGGAAGCGCGAACGGCAGGACGAACGACCAGTCCAGCCCGGCCAGTCCGCTCGCGGCCGCCAGCACGCCCGCGGCGGCGGCCAGCCCGAGGACGACGGCCAGCAGCTGCAGCCACGGGTTCGCGGCCCGCGACAGCCAGACGAACCGCTCGCCCTCCGGTACGTCCAGCACCGGCGCCCCGGCGTCCGGCCCCTTCCCGGCCGGGCCGCGGAGCTTGCGGCCCGCCAACCAGGCCAGCGCCCCGGCGGCGGCCGTGGCCGCGAGTACCAGGACCACCTCGATGCCCATCGGCGCGGCGTCCTGCCAGCGGGCGCGGTCCAGGTTCGCGTGCACGATGGCGGTCTGCGCACCCGTCAGCAGCACCCCGCCGGCCACCAGCGTCGCCGCCCCGCTGCCGGGCGACCGCTCGGCGCAGTACCGCTGCAGCAGCGCGGCGACCAGCACCAGGACCAGCCAGACGCCCGCCGGGAACAACGCGGCCGCCGTCACCGACATCGAGCCGTCCGCGGCCCGGCCGCCCCAGTGGGTGGCCAGCGGGTCCGGCAAGCGGTGGCGCGCCACCAGCGGCAGCGCGACCAGCAGCGCCGTCACGCCGAGCGACCAGGCCGCCGCCCCCCACCACGCGCCCCGGTGGGCCGGCTTCGCCGGCTGTGATCCTTCGTCCGTCACGACATCCCCCTGATCATGTCCACGAGATCGTTCCTGCTGTAGCCGAATCGGGCCGCGTCCTCCACCAACTGCCTTACTCGCTCGGCAAGTTCGGAGCGGGTATCGGCGCCGGCCGCGATCGTGATGCCGCGGCCCCGACGGAACTCCAGCACCCCCTCGTCGCGCAGCGTCCGCAGTCCGCGCAGCACGGTGTTGGTGTTCACGCCCAGCGCCCGGGACAGCTCCCGGGCGGGCGGCAGTTTGTCCCCGGGGGCGCACTCGCCCTCGGCGACGGCGCGTCGGATCGCGCCCGCGACCTGTTCGTGCAGTGGTCGGGTGTCCCCGACGTCCAGCTTCAGCAACATGGTGCTACTGACGATAGCACCATGTTGGTCTCGGGGCCGGGGCGCGATGCCTCCCCGCAGGCCGCTCCCGCTCCGGCCCTCGTCGCAGGCTGCTCCCGCTCTCGTCGCAGGCCGCTCCGGCCCTGGTCGCAGGCCGCTCCGGCCCCCGCCGTATGGGGTGCGTACGGATCGCTCCCCCGGCCGTCAGGGAGGCGTCAAGGAGCGGGGCGGGCGCCCGCCCCCGCGGTTGGGTGGAGAGCACGAGGCATCACGGCACCCACGACACGAGGACGGACCATGCACGGCAGCGGGCGGCAGCAAGGCGGCGCGGCACCCAGGGTGGTGGTCGGGGTCAGTGGCTCGCTGGGAAGTCTGGCAGCACTGCACCGGGGAGCGGCCGAGGCGCGGGAGCGGGGAGCGGAACTGCTGCCGGTCCTGGCCTGGGAGCCGCCGGGCGGCGAGTTCGGCTACCGGCGGTCGCCCTGCCCGCCGCTGCTCGCCGCCGTCCGGGACGCCGCCGAACAGCGCCTGCGCACGGCCCTCGACGAAGCCTTCGGCGGCGCCGACCCCGGGGTGCCGCTGCGCCCGGTGGTGATCCGGGGCGAGACCGGACCGGCGCTGGTCGACGTCGCCGACCGGCCCGGCGACCTGCTGGTCCTCGGGCGGGGCGGCGGCCTGCTGCGCCGCCGGCTGCGGCGTTCGGTGTCCGCGTACTGCGCGCGGACGGCGGGCTGCCCGGTGCTCACCGTGCCCACCCCCGAACTCCTCGCCGAACTGCGCCAGCTGGAGGCGAGTCACCGGCGCTGGGCCCGGCCCGAGGCCGAACTCCTCCCGGTGCGGGGGTAGTCCGCGATGCGGATGTACTCGGCCCGCCCGGGCGGCACCCGCTACCACCCCGTGCCGGCGCGGCCGTCGGTCGGCACCTCGGGCACGCTCGCCCTGCTCGCGGGCGGCGCGCTGGCGCTCGGACTCG
This sequence comes from Kitasatospora sp. NPDC059599, assembly GCF_042735125.1. Classification (NCBI taxonomy): domain Bacteria; kingdom Bacillati; phylum Actinomycetota; class Actinomycetes; order Kitasatosporales; family Streptomycetaceae; genus Kitasatospora; species Kitasatospora sp. NPDC059599. Next base: position 59,603 of record NZ_JBHWCL010000042.1, read on the forward strand.
GCGGATTCGGCGCACTGCACTCCGGACGCCCCGCCTTCGTCGCCTATCTGGCCCTGTGCGGCCTGGTCGGCGCCTTCTCCCGGCCGCAGGCCGCGCCGCTGGTCGGTCTGGCCGGGTGGCTGTGCGGCAACGCCCTCGCCGAGCACCACCACGCCGAACTCGGCTGGTCCGGCATCCGGTGGGAGGGCGGCCACTACGTGGTGTTCACCGCGGCCGCCCTGCTGCTCGCCGTGCCGGCGGCGCTGCCGCGACGCACCGTACGGGTCTCCGTGGTGCGTCTCGACCCGCCGCACTGAGGCCTCCCCGGACGGCCTCCGTCGCCCCTGGCGGCGGGTTGCTGCCGGGTCGCCGGGGGCTCCGGCCGGTACTCCGG